>JAHJQU010000035.1 GCA_018819005.1 Pseudomonadota bacterium
AATTCAAACAGACGCTTGTCAGGGAGACATTAAAACTTACCCAGGGCACTGACAATGACGGCAATGCAGACATTGGTGCCATTACCACCAGATCTCAGGTTGAGGAAATTGCAAGGCAGGTTACGGATGCCAAGGGGAAAGGGGCGGTTTTTCTCACGGGCCAAGACTGGGATGGCACCACAGCTTTTGTCCCGCCCATGGTAATTGAAGGGGTAACCAGGGATATGCTCATTGATCAGGAGGAAAATTTTGGCCCCCTACTTCCCATTTATTCCTTTTCCAGTGAACAGGAAGCCATTGAACTCTCCAATGATTCTGAATACGGCCTCTCTGCAAGTGTTTGGGCAGAGGACCTGAAAAAAGCGGACCGGGTGGCAAGACAGATTTATACCGGTAATGTTTCCATCAACAATGTCATGCTCACGGAAGGCAACCATGCCCTGCCCTTCGGTGGAGTGGGGAAAAGCGGATTTGGCAGGTATAAAGGTGAATTCGGGTTCTACGCCTTTGCCAATATCAAGTCCGTACTCATCGACAAGAACAGCCGTAAGATGGAAGCCAACTGGTTTCCGTATACAAGCGAAAAATACCGCCTGTTTTCAAACCTGACAAAAGCTCTGTATTCACCGGGAATCTTGTCCTCCTATATCAAAGGGGCCATATATGGGCTCAAACTTGAAAGCTATGTGGGAAAACTTGCAAAGAAAGGAAGAGATAACGCAAAATAACCATTTCCCCGATATTTTACTTAATGACTATCACCTGTCCCGGTTTGCCTGTGAAGCTGAAACTGGATGAAAAAGATGCCAAAGGACTGGCCGGGCATTCGAAAGAGGAATGAGGAAAAGCAACAAATTAAATTACTGAGAGGTATAATGAAACCTGTTTATTTCCCGTTTACATATATTAATGATACCGTTGCACAAGATTTGTACGCCTGTTTCGGGCAGGTAACAGTTTATCAGCCGGGCGCGCATGATGTTCCGGAAAACATGCAAAGGCTTGCAGATGAAGGTCTGCTCGATCTTAAAGTTCCAGTTTCCGGAGATGAGGCAAGGCTCGAAGCTCTCATCAAAGAGTATAAAGAGTGGGGAGAGCTTCATCAGAAAAGCGATACGGCGTTTTTGAAGGCGATCGGGGAGAGAGTTCCTTTTTTCGATGACACATTCTCAACAGAGCTTGCTTCGCAGATAAAGAAGATCCGGGATGAAAATTATTCGAAAAAGAAGCCCGACATTCTTTTTAATGCAAGGCTGTTTCTCTGCCTTGCCCAGGATTATGACCTTGTGCAGGATGGAATAAACAGGGATCTTATTTCTGTTTACGAGATGGAAAAGAAACTTTTTGATGGATTGACCCATGAAGATGAAATGTTTTTCAGTAAAAATACCGGAAGTTCCCTTCAGGCTGCCGATGATTCCGGAAAATACAAGATAAAAGAGCGGATTGAAGCATGGACATATCTCATGTCAAACGACATGGAAATGGCGCAATTTTTTGTTACAAACAATAAGGATGCATTCGATTATATAATTGAAAAAGCAGGAGATTCACAAAAAATAATTGAATTGTCCCATATTCCGTTTTCCCCTCAATCAGAGGTAATGCACAAATGGCAGGAGATGCTTTCAGAGCAGATCGAGGGACTTTTAAAAAATGATGATTTTACGATAGATGAAAAAATATACAATTTGCCCGCCGTAAAAGAGCCTGAAAGTGAAATGTCTTTGAAAATATTCAGAATTATTAATAAATCCCGCCGTGATTTTATAAATAACATTCTGGGGCAGGATTATCAGGATGTTATGATTAACAATAAAGGTGAAATAAATAAGAGTATTTTTATATGCCTTTTCGAACCATCACATCCAACATAATGATATATCTTTAACGGCTTCGTAAAAAGTCATTCTGTCCGCCGCGGCGGACGCTTCATCTCTGCCCTGTTGAATTCTCGCTGTGCGAGACGGCAGAGCCGATTCAACAGGGTGAATCTTTGCAGCGTACCAAAAAGTACGCTTCATTCCTCAAGATTCGCGCGCCTTGCATACTGAGCTTTTTATTTTGCCGTCTTAATCATGATTTTTCACGAACTTATCAGCCATGTTTTTCAATTAAAAAAAAAGAATAAGAAGGCTTGACTCGAATTATCAATTGGTATAAGGACTTTGCCCGACGAACAAAAAAATGGCTGAGTTGACTACTCATTGTTAAATTTTATAATAAAAGGAGAGAATAAAATGGCTTTTAATCCGATTGTTGATGAAGAAAAATGCCAGGGATGCGGCGAGTGTGTTGATGTTTGCCCCGTTGAAGTTTTCGAATTGCAGAGTGAGAAATCTGTTCCTGTGAATGCGGAAGAATGCCTTGGCTGTGAAAGCTGTATCGAGGTTTGTGAACCCGGCGCAATTACTGTTGAAGAGACATAATTTTTTAAAGTCTCCTGGTTGATCTACCGTATCACGCAGCCAGGGGACTTTATGTTGATTTTCCATCCGGATTGTTTTCGACTGATCAAAAAAGCCTATGGCTCCACCAAAACCTGTAAAATATCCTTATTCAGCATTTGTTAGACAGACACTCACCTGTTCCCCTGTAAAAGATATTTCTGATTCTGTTACTGCTTCAATTTCATCTCTTTTCTCCCGCAATTTTAAACATGGAGAAACCGTTGCCGTTGCTGTCGGCAGCAGGGGAATAGATAAGATAAATTCCATTGTTTATCATTGTGTCAGATATCTTGAAAAGATGGGATTGAAGCCTTTTATAATTCCCGCAATGGGAAGTCATGGAGGGGCGACGGCCGAAGGGCAGAGAAAAGTGCTTGAGAATCTTGGAATTGCCGGACCTGAAATCGGAGTTCCGGTTTTTCCGGATATGGAAACGGAAAGTATCGGGAAACTGCCGTGCGGTTTGAATATTCATATTTCAAAAAGAGCTCTTCTGGCCGATCATGTTGTGGTAATAAACAGGATAAAGCCCCATACTAAATTCAGAGCGGAAATAGAAAGCGGACTCTGTAAAATGCTTACAATAGGACTGGGTAAGGAGAAAGGTGCAACTGCTTTTCACAACTATGCCGTCCGACACGGATTTGGGATTATTGAAGAGGCTGCAGGTATCGTACTCAAAAAAATCAGACTCCTGTTCGGGCTTGCACTCATAGAAGACGGGTATGGAAATCTTTCAAAAATCGAGGCAGTTTTACCTTCTGTTCTTATCAGCCGCGAAAAAGAGCTTCTCAAAGAGGCCGGAAAAATGATGGGAAGCATCCCGTTTGATTCTCTCGATCTTCTAATTGTCGATTTTTTCGGTAAAGATATAAGCGGAATAGGAATGGATTCAAACATTACAGGGCGTCACAGGGATATCGTAGGGGATTTTTATGCCTCTCCTCATGTTAAACGGATTTTCGTGAGGGATTTATCTCCCGGTTCGGATGGAAACGGAAATGGAATAGGTCTTGCTGATATAACAACAACCCGCCTTGTGAATGGTCTTGACATGGAGAAGACATACGCTAATGCCATAGCCGCTATTTCACCCGAAAAGGCTGCGATTCCGGTTCATTTCGATACGGACCGCAAATGTCTTGATGCCTGCGTTAAAACACTTGGCCTCGATTCGATGGAAAATGCAAGGATAGTAAGAATCAAAAGCACGAAAAACCTTGAACATATCCAGGTTTCAAAAGCGCTTGAGTCTGAGATTGAATCAAACCCGTATATTAAAAGGGTTTCCCCATGGGAGCCTTTAAGGTTTGATGAGAAGGATAACCTCCTGCCGTTTCCGGAGGCACAAGGAGAAAGAACCGAAACAGCCGGCGTATCCCCCGCTGCTTGAAGCGGAAAATCTTCAATTTTCATGTTACAGAGTTTCTTGCCTTTAT
>JAHJQU010000263.1 GCA_018819005.1 Pseudomonadota bacterium
GCCGTCAAGTATGGCGGTTAAAGACCACAGACCTGTCACTCATAATTCTTTTACTGCCCTGCTTTGACCAGGTTGATTGCTCCTCATTGGAAACCGGCTCAGGCCGGATTCTTTCTTTACCGGCAGACAAATGTATTTTGAGGGCAACCGCAATTGCTGCCGCGACTTTCGGATTGATATTCTTTTCATCAACAGAAGGAATGGGGTCGTCTTTTTTCTTCATTATCCCACTGAATACTTTCCCCGAAATTATCATCCCAATCATCAGTATCCCAAGGACCAGGAAAATTCCGAAAAAACGTATAAAAAGAGTACCCAAAGCATAACCCCAGAAGGAATCCTTGGGACCGCCCAGCAGAGTTATCCGTCCGTCAATTGCCCCATCCATATCGGATGGTCCACCGTCTTTTGCTTTCACTACAAGCTCATAAACCATGTCAGGATGGACGATTTTTTGAGCTTCCGTATTTATCCACGGCTCCTTCTGATTCCGAGTTACCAACCAGAACTCTGTTGAACCGCTGAAAAAATTTGAAAAAAGATGGATGGCGGCTTCTGAGTCTTGTTCTACATTTTCCAATTTAATTTCAAAAAAGCTGGACTTGTAATTTTTAATATCGAGTTCAGGACGCTGTAAGGCCTCGAAGTCTATACCGGTCACATTTACAAGCTTTCCACCGGAAGCTTTAAAGTCAATTATAATACTGGTGCTTTTAGCCCTTGGAATAAATTTTGCGCTTATTTTATCCTCTCCGACAGTAAATTTCGGCCTGGGCTTCTCAATATCCTCCCCGAATACGGCAAAAGAATTTGAAGGATACAGTAATATGCAATACAATAAGCTTAAAGATATTATCAAATATTTAAAAGGAGTATAAGACCTCATCTCATTTTTAATCATGATCTCCTCCTGCTAGTTGAACATGGCAATGAACATTCCTGCCGCGGCAGCGCTGCCAATAACACCGGCAAGGTTTGGTCCCATGGCATGCATAATCAGCCAGTTGTCTTTATCTGCCTTGAGGCCCTCCACATGGCTGACCCTTGCAGACATCGGCACGGCTGAAACTCCGGCAGAACCTATGAGGGGATTTATTTTTTCCTTTAAAAACCTGTTCATAATATGTACTGTCAGAATACCCCCCATAGTGCAAATCACAAAATCCAGCAATCCGAAGGTGAATATAAAAAGCGGTTTCCAGGTAAGAAAAGTATTCGCCTGCATTGTAGCTCCCACTGATAGACCTAAAAATATTGTAGCGATATTCATCAGTGCGTTCTGGGCAGTATCTGAAAGGCGCTTAACGACACCGCATTCGCGCATAAGATTCCCAAACATGAACATGCCCATGAGAGGCGCGACAGCTGGAATTAAAAGTATTATCAGCGCTGTTGCAATAAGGGGGAAAAGAAGCTTTTCCCTTGGCGAAACATCTCTTAGCTGTCTCATCTTTATCTTTCGCTGCTCGGGAGTTGTCAACAGCCGCATAATCGGCGGCTGAATCAAAGGCACCATTGCCATGTACGAATAAGCAGCAAGAGCATTAGCCCCAAGAAGATGAGGGGCCAGCTTTGCCGTAAGATAAATAGTAGTAGGGCCATCCGCACCGCCTATAATGCAGACAGATGCCGCTTCTTTAAGAGTAAATCCAAACATAAGGGTGCCGACATATGTAACAAATACTCCGAGCTGGGCACCTGCTCCGATAATAAGCGTTTTTGGATTGGCAATGAGGGGCCCAAAATCGGTCATAGCCCCCAGACCAAGGAAAATAACACAGGGTATGATTTCCCATTCAATTCCATACTTATAAAAGGCTCTGATAAGTTCAGGGTTGCCATGTTCGGTGAAGCCCATAAGCGGAGTCAGCGGAAAATTGACCAGAAATATTCCAAAACCGATAGGCATGAGAAGCAACGGCTCATATTCCTTTGCGATTGCGAGATAGAGGAAAAAAAGTCCGACACAGATCATGATAATTTCCTTGAAGGTAATGCTCGGAATACCTGTCTGTGTCAAAATAATATTTTTTAAAAGCTCTAAAACCTGATCCCAGGACATATTGATTACTCCTTTTCAAATAAGAGTTTATTTTATATTGGCATGATACTCTTGCAAAGAACGTACCTTGGGATCCTCTTCACGGCGGGCGGCTATCCCTTTTGCTGCTGCTACTGCCGCTGCAGTAGTCGAGATGTACGGCACCTTGTACTTAATAGCGGCCTTCCTGATATCGGAACTGTCTTCCGCGCTCTTTCTCCCGCTCGGGGTATTTATTAAAAGACTGATTCTGCCGGTTTTTACGGCGTCCATAAGATCAGGCCTTCCAAAACCGAGTTTGGACACAAGGGTTGTTTCCATCCCTCTTTCTTTGAGGAACTCATGAGTTCCCTTTGTAGCCATGACTTCAAATCCGAGGTCTCTGAAGAGCCTGACGGGTTCAAGAGCTGCGGTCTTGTCCCTGTCGGCAATAGTAAACAATACGCTTCCTTCGAGAGGAAGTATAACTTGAGCAGCCTCCTGCGCCTTGTAAAAAGCCCTTCCATATGATGTTGACAATCCGAGCACTTCACCCGTGGAACGCATCTCCGGCCCCAATATCGGATCAACCTCATGAAACATGTTGAAAGGAAACACTGCCTCCTTGATACCATAGTGAGGTATGGAACGCTGTTTAAGGTTAAGCTCCGAAAGGGTTTTGCCGAGAACAACCTGGGTTGCCAGTCTGGCCATTGAGATATTGCAAACCTTTGAAACTATCGGCACTGTCCGGGAGGCTCTCGGATTTGCTTCAAGAACGTAAACCGTATTTTCAAAGATTGCATACTGGATGTTCATAAGGCCGACTACATGAAGAGTTACCGCTATTTTCTTTGTATATTCACTTATGGTTTCAATATGCTTCGGCGGAATACTTACCGGGGGAATCACGCACGCGGAATCACCGGAATGGATGCCGGCAAGCTCAATATGCTCCATCACGGCCGGCACGAATGCGTTTGTCCCGTCTGCAATAGCATCTGCTTCCGCTTCAATCGCATTGTCAAGGAACTGGTCTATCAATACCGGCCTTTCAACAGAAACATCTACCGCGGCTTTCAGATAGCGCCGCAGCATATCCTCATTCTGGACAATTTCCATTCCACGGCCGCCCAGAACATATGAAGGACGGACCATCAGGGGATATCCTATCTTGTCTGCAATCTCTTTTGCCTCTTCCATGTTTATTGCCATACCCGATTCGGGCTGTGGTATTCCAAGCTCGCGCATTACTCTCCTGAACTGATCCCGATCCTCCGCGAAATCGATGGTTTCCGGAGAAGTTCCGAGAATCTTCACGCCGGCATCCTCAAGCTCTTTTGCAATATTAAGGGGTGTCTGGCCTCCGAACTGGACAATCACTCCTTCAGGTTTTTCCTTCTCATAAATGCTTAAAACATCCTCGACGGTAAGCGGTTCAAAATACAATTTATCAGATGTATCATAGTCGGTTGATACTGTTTCGGGATTGCAGTTGACCATGATAGATTCAAATCCGGCATCCCTGATGGCAAACGCCGCATGAACACAACAATAATCAAATTCGATTCCCTGGCCTATCCGGTTGGGACCTCCGCCAAGAACCATTATTTTTTTCCGTCCGCTTACGCTTACTTTGTCAGAGGCATTGTATGTGGAGTAATAATAAGCGGCGTTTTCAACTCCGCTGACCGGGACCGGCTCCCAGGCTTCAACAACACCTATCCTTATCCGCTGTTCCCGGATATTTTTTTCTGAAATGCCGAGTAATTTTGCAAGATACCGGTCGGCAAATCCATCTTTTTTTGCCTGAACAAGGAGCTCATCCGAAAGCTCATGCCCCTTCTGTTTAAGAATCTTTTCCTCCAGTTCCACCAGCTCTTTCATCTGGCCGATAAACCATGGTTTTATATGTGTAATTTCGTACAACTGAGCTATATCGGCTCCCTTTCTTAAGGCTTCATACATTATAAACTGGCGTTCACTGGTTGGAATCCGAAGCATGTTGATAAGTTTTTCGAGAGGCTGTTCATTAAAATCTTTGGCAAAACCAAGGCCGTACCTGTTTATTTCAAGACTCCTGATTGCCTTATGCATTGCCTCCTTATAGTTTTTTCCTATACTCATTACTTCGCCGACCGCCTTCATCTGAGTTCCAAGCCTGTCTTCAACTCCTTCAAACTTTTCGAATGCCCACCGGGCAAACTTTATCACGACATAATCACCGGAAGGTGTGTACTTCTCAAGAGTTCCGTCCCGCCAGTAAGGAATCTCATCAAGGGTCAGACCTCCTGCAAGAAGTGACGATACTCTGGCGATAGGAAATCCTGTCGCCTTTGATGCCAGCGCCGAAGAGCGTGAAGTGCGCGGATTAATTTCAATCACCACAACCCGGCCGGTCTTCGGATCATGAGCAAACTGGATGTTTGTTCCGCCTATGACCTCTATGGCTTCAACTATCGCATAAGAATATTCCTGCAGGCGCTTTTGAAGTTCCGGGGCAATTGTCAGCATCGGGGCAGAGCAGAAACTGTCTCCTGTATGTATGCCCATGGCATCTATGTTTTCTATAAAGCAGACGGTGATCATCTGATTTTTGGCATCCCGCACCACCTCAAGCTCAAGCTCTTCCCAGCCCAGAACAGATTCTTCAACAAGTATCTGGCGGACACGGCTTGCTGCCAATCCCCGTGCAGCGACTGTCCGCAGCTCTTCAATATTATAAACAAGTCCCCCACCCGTTCCTCCCATGGTATAAGCGGGACGGATAACCACCGGATAGCCAAGATCGCTTGCAGCTTTTTCGGCATCTTCAACCTTGTTGACAATACTGCTTTTCGGCATGTCGATTCCGAGCCTGTTCATCGTATCCTTGAAAGCCTGGCGGTCTTCACCGCGTTCAATTGCGTCAACATTCACACCGATAATCTTAACGCCGTATTTTTCAAGAACACCCGCAAGGTGGAGTTCGGAAGACAGATTCAGTCCGGTCTGACCGCCCAAATTGGGCAAAAGCGCGTCCGGCTTCTCCCTCGCAATAATCTCGGTTATGGTTTTAAGGTTAAGAGGTTCAATATAAGTCACATCTGCCATTCCGGGATCTGTCATGATTGTTGCCGGGTTTGAATTGACAAGTACCACTTCATATCCAAGTGAACGCAGCGCTTTGCATGCCTGCGTGCCGGAATAATCGAATTCACACGCCTGTCCGATAATAATCGGGCCTGAACCAATGATAAGAATCTTTTTAATGTCGTTGCGCCTCGGCATACTTACTCCTTTTTAATTTTCATTAATTTACCATATAAAATTATGTCTATCTTTGATTTATTTAAAATACGGGTAGTTAAAATATATTGAGGGTAAATTGAAAAATATTACCAATACTGGAAAAAATATGTTAGTTTGAGCACCTCTTAAAATCAAGACAAAAAGAGCTGAATTCAACCTTATTTTTTAAGTAACTATTCAGCCACAGATTTACACAGATGAACGCAGAAAGATTTAAATACAGTAATTATTCTGGAGCCAGAAGCCAGAATTAAGAGGCATATACCGCTTCCATTCTTAATGCTGGCTCCTGGATTCTGACTCCTGAGCAGTTACAAGATTTGTATATGATAATGTAAGAAAAAATATCAGTCCGCCAATCAGTGTGGCGGAGCGTAGATCGGTGGCTGAGTAGTTACCTTTTTAATGGAAGGATGATAAAGATGGGCGGATTATTCGGCGTAGTATCTAAGGATGACTGTGTAAACGATCTGTTTTACGGCACTGATTACCATTCACATCTTGGAACAAAAAGAGGTGGAATGGCAGTTTCAAACCGGAAAGGATTTGAGAGATCAATTCACAGTATAGAAAATAGTTATTTCAGGTCAAAGTTTGAACCCGATCTTCCAAAATTCAAGGGAAATCTCGGAATAGGAGTTATCAGCGATAATGATTCTCAACCTCTTATTATCGGATCTCATCTTGGTACATTTGCAATAGCTACTGTCGGAAAACTGAATAATATCGAAAAACTGTCTAAAATTGCCTTTAAGAAAAAAATGCATTTTTCCGAAACAAGCGGAGACAAAACCAATCCCACCGAACTTGTGGCAATGCTTATTTGCGAAGAAGATTCCTTTGAAAATGGGATCGAAAGTGCCCAGAAAGCAATAAAAGGCTCCTGTTCAATCCTTCTGCTAACAAATAAAGGTCTCTTTGCGGCAAGGGACAGATTAGGCAGAACTCCACTCGTTATCGGGAAAAAAGACTGCGCTTTTGCCGTGCTTCGGAAAATTGCTCATTTCCTAATCTCGGCTACACAACCGAAAGATTTCTCGGCCCCGGCGAAATCGTTTTTTTTACTGCCGACAGTTGTGTTCAGAAGAAAAAACCGGGAGATAAATTGCAGGTATGCTCATTCCTGTGGGTGTACTA
>JAHJQU010000036.1 GCA_018819005.1 Pseudomonadota bacterium
CTTAAGCGGCCAGTGCGTAGTTATAATCGTCTGCGATTATGTTTATTTCCCGTCTTTTTTACGAGCCGACAGGCGCTCGGTATGCAGCCTAAGCTTCTTTATCCCCGTCGAAGCCGTTTCGCCCCCAAATGAGCAGACTTTATAAAAGAGCATTTTTAACTGTCATCATTTTAATCGCTGAATAGGTATTTGTCAAGCAATTGCAGCAATTGATATGTTAATGCCCGCTTCTTTCCCTGTCCATCTCTCTCTTTTCATCGCGTTTTTTAATGGCATCCCTCTTGTCATACTGTCTTTTGCCTTTTGCCAGGGCTATTGATATTTTTACTTTTCCATTTTTAAAATAAATCCTGAGAGGGATCAGGGAATGGCCCTTATCATTAACCTTACTTGAAAGTTTGTTTATTTCCTGCCGGTTTAAAAGGAGTTTTCTTATTCTCAAAGGATCGTGGTTACCGTAATAAGCAAAAGGGCAGGGACCTATGTGCATCTGATGAATAAAGACCTCTCCGTTTTTAATTTTTGCATATGAATCCTTCAGATTAGCACGGCCAAGCCTGAGTGATTTGACTTCTGTTCCAAGAAGCACCAGACCTGCTTCATATTCATCCTCTATGAAGTAGTCATGCCTTGCTTTTCTGTTTTCGCTGATTATTTTGTAGCGCTCTTTTTCCAATATTAATGGTCCCGTTTACTGTTCGAATATCTCCCCGAACGAAGCCTCGACAAGTTTTATTACGTCCATTGTTGTGGTCTGTTTCAGCGCTTCTTTTATAAAACGCCGTGCATCTTCAACCTTAAGTGATCTTATCATATTCTTTACGGCCGGAATCGACTGAGGGTTCATACTCAGTTCATCTATGCCGAGTCCAAGCAGAATCGGGACATTAAAAGGATCGCCTGCCATTTCACCGCACATGAAAACTTTTATGCCTTTCTCCTTTCCGACATCGACTACATGCTTGATCATGCGCAAAATAGCAGGGTGAAACGGATGATAAAGATGCGCGACTTCCCTGTTTCCCCTGTCGATTGCAAGGGTATATTGGATAAGGTCATTTGTGCCTATACTGAAAAAATCGGTTTCCTGTGCCATAACATCCGCCATTATAACCGCGGACGGGACTTCTATCATTATGCCGAATTCAATATTTTTATTATAAGCCTTCCCTTCTTTTTCAAGTGAATTCGCTGCCTCGTTCAGGAGTTTTTTCGTATCGCGGATTTCATCGAGACTCGATATCATGGGAATAAGGATCCTGACATTTCCAAATGCCGCGGCTCTCAGTATCGCTCTTAACTGTGTCCTGAAAATATCGGGCTTTTTAAGGCAATATCTTATCGCACGGAGACCCAAAGCTGGGTTTGCTTCGTCAGAGCCGGTTGAATTTGCGACCGCCTTGTCTCCGTTTATATCGAGAGTTCGAATTGTTACGGGCCGCCGGCCCATGACTTCAACAACATCTTTATATTTATCAAAAAGTTCATCTTCGCTCGGAAACTCGTTTCGGGAAAGATACTGGAATTCAGTTCTGTACAAACCTATTCCGTCACCACCATGATCTAGTACAGATACAACTTCTTCGGGAAGCTCTATGTTCCCCATTATCTGAAGACTTAATCCGTCTAAAGTCTCAGCTTTAAGATGGCTGCCACGTGACAAAAAGGCCTTGTGCTCTACAAACCTGGCCTTAATCTCCTTGTACTCGCTTAGCGTCTGATCAGTCGCGTGAAGGATAACGATGCCCGTTGTTCCATCTATTATTAGACTGTCGTCATTATTTATAACTTGAGTTGCATTTCCCAGCCCAAGAACAGCCGGAACTTCAAGGGTGCGCGCAATTATGCTTGTGTGAGAAGCTTTCCCTCCACGGTCTGTCAGGAAGCCCATTACTTTATCGAGTTGAATCTGGCTCGTATCTGCCGGGGAAAGATCCTTTGCGACCAAGATTACCCGTTTATCTATATTGCCGATGTTTATTTCCTCGGTTCCGATAAGAAATCGAATTATACGATCTGAAACATGGGTGATGTCATCAGAACGAGCCTTGAGATAAGAGTCTGATATATCCTGAAAAAGCATCTTTATGCCGGATACCACCTTTTTAAGCGCCCATTCGGCATTTACTCTTTCATTTTTAATAGTCTCTATGGTTTTGTCATAGAGCATCTTGTCTTTAAGGAGCGCCACATGGGTTTCAAGTATGCCGGTATGCCGACGTACCTCTTCCGGAGCGTTCTCGATTATACCCCGAAGCTCATCGGTGGCATTTTTTACAGCCACCTTAAAGCGCTTGATCTCGCTGTCCAGGTTCTCTCTGCTGATAAAATATTTCTCAACAATATCGATCCCTTCCTTATCAACAAGGTATGCCTTTCCTATACAGATGCCTGGTGATGCGCCTATTCCGATAAGTCTGATTTCTTTTTTTATTTCATGATCGGGCATGACGTTAATTATTCTCCAAACCCTTTTTCAACCAGAATTACAATATCATTTAATACATCCAGATCCGGCTCATTGTCCGTTGCAAATGTTATCATGGTTCCCTTTGAACAGCCGAGTGTAAGTATGTCAATTATGCTGGAAGCATCCACTTTTTCGCTGTCTTTTATAATCCAGATTATTTCTTCAGCCTGCATGGCAAGTTTTGCGATCTTGGCTGCTGCTCTTGCATGAAGCCCGAGTTCGTTTGTTATCATTGCACTCTTCGAAAAATTGCTATGTTCTCTGTTCATATAAGCAGCAAATTAAGACAAGCAGTTAAAAATAAGGTTCTTCTCCCAATTGAATCACCAACTCTTTTGGAGATGATCCAATAAAATTACAATAAGACAAAGACGGCGTAATGAAAACAGTAACAATGCGAGGCCGTCTTGTCAATCCGTAATCATTGACGGCTTCGTAAAAAGTCATTCTGCTGTGTTGCACTTCATCCCCGCCCTGTTGAATTCTCGCTGCGCGAGACAGCAGAGCTGATTCAACAGGGTGAATCATTGCAACGTACCAGTAAGTACGCTTCATTCCTCAAGATTCGTGCGCCTTGCATAATGAGCCTTTTTACTTTGCCGTCTGAATTTCGACTTTTTACAAGTCCATCATCATTGACAGGTAGAAAAATAGTTGATACAAAAATATTACTGTCTGCTGGAGATTTCTATAAGCCGCAGTTAAATTTTCCATTCGGTGAGGAGGTTTATAATGGCTGAGAAAATTCTCATTTTCGGAAAGGATACCTGACCCTTCACAACTGCCGCTCGTGAAGCGTATTCAAAAAGCGGTAAAAACTTTGAATATATCAATGTTTTTTCCGATACCGAAAATCTTGAAGCGATGTTGAAAATATCAAATGGCGTTCGTAAAGTACCTGTTATTGTTGAGAAAGAGAATGTTGTAATCGGTTTTGACGGGAAAACCTGACGTATTTAACTTTGCCCGGCAGTTTGCCGGGAAAAACTTTAGTTCCTGGTTTCTGGTTCATAGTCTATGGTTGATGGCGCGTTCAAAAGTTATAAAGCCATCACTTGTGTAAAAACCGGAGTCCATCGTATTTGATATCAGAAGGATAGGGGTAAA
>JAHJQU010000264.1 GCA_018819005.1 Pseudomonadota bacterium
ATCGAGCATATCTTCCCGGTCGAAATAATTTAGGGCAACATTAATGCCCTCTTTTGCAAGCGCAAGGCCGATACCCTTGCCGATTCCTTTTATGGAACCAAGCACAAGTGCAACTTGATTTCCGGTTTTCATAAAATAAAAGCTCCTTGATTAGATGTTGATAGAGGAGGTTTTTGTAAACAGATTTTGTTTAACCCATGAGAAAGCAATTTGTAAAAGAACTGTGTCATCCTGTTTGGCTGCATTTATCTCCTCTTCCTTGAAATCATCCGTTTCAATTTTGTTTGAAAAGAGGTGTGATCTGAATGCATCGAGATCATATAATGCCATCCGGAAAATATACCCGGATTTTATATCCAGTTCGCCTGGAGTTATCTGATTTTTCAGGCTTAATATCTCCATGAGCATATCGTTCATTCTGTTGTAAGGTTCAATATCCTCTTCTATTATCCATTCGCGCACCGTCTGTTCTTTACCGTTATTGAAACCAAGGCAGTGCGTCTCTTTTATCATCATATAATATTCCGAGAGTCTTCCCGATTCCCTGTTGCGTGAAACAAGCCTCGCAAGAGGATATGTCCGGCATGATGAAGGCCGGTCTTTGTAAACTTTGCATCCGGATGGCGTCACAAAAGGGCATATTGACCGGGGAGCAGAATCCGTTTTTAATGTTATTACCGGCAGGCCTGTTTCAGGTCCGGTATGATGAGATGTATATGTTTTTAAAAACATGCCGGAAGATATTCCTAGACTTTTCTTAAGCCTCAGTATGTCATAAGGGGTTAAGTACTGATTAAGATCACGGCAGCATTCATTGAAGCACGAGAGGCGGTTTGTGCATGAGAAACGAAATTTGTCATCCGGTGAGAGCGGTATAAAATTTTCTTCCATTATTTGATATTCTTTCTTGTTATTATTTTTAAACGGGTGATAGTGGGCTTTCCGCTTTTATTAAGTAAAAGCATTCTATATTGTTTGAACAATTTGGTAAAGCAAGAAGCAAAAAAAATACCGGAATCAGCTTTATGGGGAAAGTTGCTTTCTATACCACAATATATAGTAGGTAATTTCAGGATATAAACAATTTGTTGTTATATATATAGCCCTGTAAATATTTATATATTCTGATTTTTATCGGCAAAAGTCCTTGACAATAAAAAAACAGAATGATAATACTGAACTTTGATGGAATAGTTAATTTAACGTATTGATTTAAAAGAAAAAAGCTTCGAGCCCTGTTTATGGACAGGCTATAGAGAAAAGGAAAATTATATAAAACAGATAATAGAGGGCTTTGTTTAAACCGGCCCGGGTTATGAAGGGAGGTGTTTACAACTTAGAATGGTTTCACAGAATGTGAGTTGACGGTTTGGAACAATGAATTTAATACAAACAACATTAGGAGGGATAATAGATGCCATCTTTTGTAATTGCTGAAAAATGTGACGGTTGCAAGGGTGGGGACAAAACGGCTTGTATGTACATTTGTCCCAATGACCTTATGGTTCTTGATACGACTGCTATGAAGGCTTATAATCAGGAGCCCGATCAGTGCTGGGAGTGCTTTTCATGTGTAAAAATATGCCCCACCCAGGCAATTGAAGTGCGTGGTTACTCTGACTTTGTACCTCTTGGAAGCAGCATAATGCCCATGATGGGTACCGAAGATGTTATGTGGACCTGCAAGTTCAGGAATGGCCTTATTAAACGCTTTAAGTTCCCCATTCGGACCACTCCTGAAGGTCAGGCTAACGGTTACTTGAATCTCAAAGGGAAAGACCTGAATAGCGGCCTGCTTTCAACAGAAGAGGCCGATGGATACGTACTTCCGACACCCAAGATTTAAGCGGGTTTGGTTTGAGCAAGTCCAATTGGAAAAAGATCAATTATGAATAAAATATCTTAAGGAGGATTTAATATGGCATTACCTAATAAACCTTTGGGTGAAACAAAGGCCGTCAGAGATCCGGCAGTTGAAGAGCGCGAAGTCGATATTCTTATTGTGGGTGGCGGTATGGCTGCCTGCGGAACCGCTTTCGAGATAAAGAAATGGGCTCCGGATGCAAAAGTACTGCTTTGTGACAAGGCCGCAATGGAGAGAAGCGGCGCCGTTGCTCAGGGACTTTCAGCTATCAATACCTACATTGGAAAAAACAGCCCTGAAGACTATGTCAAAATGGTCCGCAACGACCTTATGGGCCTTGTTCGTGAAGACCTTATTTTTGACCTTGGTTGTCACGTCGATGATTCAGTTCATCTTTTTGAGGAATGGGGGCTTCCGATCTGGAAAAAAGCGGCAGATGGCAAGACCCTTGACGGTAAAAAAGGCCTCGCTGTCGGCTCATTGAAAAAGGGAGCAGACCCGGTCCGCACCGGTAAATGGCAGATAATGATCAACGGCGAATCATACAAGAGAATCGTTGCCGAAGCCGCAAAGCTTGCTCTTGGCACAGAAAACATCATTGAGCGCTGCTTTATTGTTGAGCTGCTTCTTGATGCCAACAAGCCGAACCAGATTGCCGGAGCTGTAGGTTTCTCGGTTCGTGAAAATAAGGTTTACATCATCAAATGCAAGACCATGATGGTTGCCTGCGGCGGAGCAGTCAACATTTACATGCCGAGAAGCGTTGGTGAAGGCAAAGGCCGTGCATGGTATCCGGTATGGAATGCAGGCTCAACATACACAATGTGCATGAAAGTCGGCGCAGAACTTTCAATGATGGAAAACCGTTTCACGCCGGCACGTTTCAAAGACGGGTACGGCCCGGTCGGCGCATGGTTCCTTCTCTTCAAGGCCAAAACATTAAACGGTCTTGGTGAAGACTTTGCGTCAAGCGACGCAGCAAAAGCAGAACTCCAGAAATATGCTCCTTACGGAACTGCTGCCGTTACACCTACCTGTCTGCGTAACCACCTCATGCTGACTGAAATGAAGGCCGGACGCGGACCGATCATGATGGATACGGTTACGGCTCTTGCCAACCTCGGAAAGACAATGAGCAAGCAAGAACTCAAACATCTTGAGTCTGAAGCATGGGAAGACTTCCTTGATATGACCTGCGGACAGGCAAACCTGTGGTGTGCTCAGGACTGCGAACCTGAAAAGAAGAATTCCGAAGTTATGCCTACAGAACCATACCTGCTTGGATCACATTCAGGCTGCTGCGGCATGTGGGTATCAGGTCCGGACTATGACTGGGTGCCTGCTGCTTACAAATGGGGCGATGCCGGCAAGGTGTATAACCGCATGACAACAGTTGTCGGCCTCTTTACATCAGGCGACGGTGTCGGATGCTCAGGTCATAAGTTCTCTTCAGGCTCGCATGCTGAAGGCCGTCAGGTGGCAAAAGAAATGGCAAAATTCGTTCGCGATCATGCCGATTTCAAACCGGCCATCAAAGAGAGCTCAACAGAACTGGTTGACCTTATTTACAAGCCGGTAAGAACATATCTTGACAACTGCAATTATACAACTGCTGTTGATATCAACCCGAACTACGTTAAACCTTCCGGAATGGCCTTGAGACTCATGAAGGCCACGCATGAATACGGCGCCGGAACCGCCACATACTATCAGACAAGCAGCAAGAGCCTCGAGATCGTTATGGATCTTCTGGCAACAATGCGCGTAGACTGCGAGAAACTGGGTGCCGGTGATCTCCATGAGCTTA
>JAHJQU010000265.1 GCA_018819005.1 Pseudomonadota bacterium
ATATTCCATTCTGAAGAAACAAGGAACCTTCTTGCACATAACGGATTCGGTTCGTTTGAATCATTATGGAAAGTCGATGGGCAGTTCATAGAAGAGCCTAATTACGAACGTGGCGGGTGGAGCGGCATCATTCTTCATGAAATACGGCTTCAAAACGGGCAGATGTTAAAAATCGTAATAAAGCGTCAGGAAAACCACACATTCAGATCTCTTTTACACCCTTTAAGTGGCACCCCCACTTTATTCAGGGAATACAACAACATATGCCGGCTAGAAAAATACGGCATTCCAACACTGGAACCCCTTTATTACGGGGAACGTCAGGCAGGAGGAAATATTCAGGCTGTTCTGGTCATTCGGTTTCTTGAAGAATACAGAAATCTTGACGAGGTTCTTCAAGAAGCTTGTGAAAATGAAGTTTCCGGACTAAATCCAATAATTGATTCGGTTGCCGGAATGGTAGCTCAAGTCCATTCCCACCGTTTTCAACACAGTTGCCTTTACGGAAAGCATATTTTTGTTAAAACAGGAAAAGAAGGACCGCCTGATATCCGGCTGATAGACCTTGAAAAAATGCACTCCGGTTTATCCCGCTTTTCGGTCGCCGTCCACGACCTGGGCGCTTTATTCAGACACTCACAGTGGCCTGGAGATGATGTCTGGAATTTATTTATTAAAAGCTATTTGATTATGGCCGGATTAAGCAGAAAGGAGAAAAGGCTTCATAAGGCTCTCGATAAAAAAATTGGAAAGAAAATATCCAAGCGTATGTGAAAAGCCATTTAAATCCGTTCAATGAATTCTTTGCCCAGGAGGCCTTCCGGGCGTATGAGCAGGACAATACAGAACCCCGTCCAGAACTTGCGGACCAGCCGCGACTCTTCTTTATAGCTCTCTATTAAATCCAGCTGTTTACCATCTTCCTCGTAATACCTCCGGGAAAGCAGATCATTATTTTATCGAAAATCCGCATCTCTTCTTGACAGCATGTTGTGAATGATATAATTCATTGTATATAAATAATGGAGTAAATATTCCGTGAAAATATCGACTCTGATCTCCGAAAAGCAATCAAAACTTACCGCCGGACAAAAACGTGCATTACAATATATTCTCGATCATACCGATGAATCTGTTTTCTTGACCGCAACCAAACTCTCGAAAAAGGCCGGCGTCGGAGAGGCAACTGTTGTAAGGCTTGCCCAGGTTCTTGGATTTCAGGGATATTCGGATATGCAAAGGCATCTCAGGGAAGAATTTCAGGACCGCCTGTCAACTGTTACGAGACTCGAAAAATCGATAAAGAATGTGCGCAATGAAGGCGATCTGCTGAAAAAGATAATTCAGCAGGATATTCAGAACCTGACCAGGACATTGAATGAAATTTCCTCTGAGACCTTTCAGAAGGCGGTTAAAGATATCACGGAGTCAAGGACAATCTATGTGGCGGGCTTAAGAGGCTCTCATGCTCCAGCCATAATTCTCGGTCTTTATCTCAACTTTCTTAAAAAGGATGCAAGGTTGCTGGTTCCGGGTTACGGCGATGTGTGGAACGTTCTTTTTGGTCTGGGTCCGGATGATCTTGTAATCGGCATCAGTTTTCCAAGGTATACAAGGCTCACGGTTGAAATTCTTGAATATGCCCATAATCATGGGGCTAAGGTCGGAGCAATAACCGATTCGCTTGTTTCTCCCCTTGCCGAATATGCGGACTGGGTTCTGCCGGTTTATTCCAGGATGGATTCTTTCATAGAATCCTTTACGGCTTCCATAAGCATAGCCAATGCGCTGCTGACTGCGGTCAGCATAAGGAATCTTGATCAGACTCTCCAAATTCTACAGGAAAAAGAGGATCTCTGGAAAGAAAAAAATATATATATCTCGCCAGCCTCATCCGATATTCAGCAAAAAAAAACAATGCTTGAAAGCATGAGGCCATTTAGCTCTGACAAATTACTGTAAATTTAAAAGCTATTTATAGCTCTGGAGGCTAAAATGATTCATCCGCTTCACACTCTTTTTCACCCGAAATCGATTGCCGTTATCGGCGCATCTGAAGTTCCGGGCAAGGCTGCCGAACGCAGGACCAGAAGTCTTATACAGGGCGGCTATGAAGGACAGATATATCTCATCAATCCCAAAAGAGACAGGCTCTTTGACCGCAAAGCCTATCCCTCGGTTTTAGATATCGGGAATGCGATTGATCTGGCGATGATTGTAATTGCCCCTAAATTCATCCCCCAGGCTGTAGCCGACAGCGTAAAAATGGGAGCAAAAGGA
>JAHJQU010000519.1 GCA_018819005.1 Pseudomonadota bacterium
AGGGTATGAAGTGCTTTCTGATCCGCATCCGAGTAAACGGCTACACAGGCAATCCCCATCTCCTGACATGTGCGCATTACCCGCAGGGCGATTTCTCCCCGGTTAGCCACAAGAATTTTTTTAAACATGGCGTTTCCCCTATTACTCACATCCTGAAAATACCGTATCCGAAAATATCATCACGAATTGGCGCATTCAACGCCGCCGAAATAGACAGGCCAAGGACATCCCGTGTTTTGACCGGATCAATGATTCCGTCATCCCACAGGTGTGACGTACTGTAATAGGCATTCCCCTCTTTTTCAGCCGCGGCAATTATGGGTTCCCTTAAGGCTATTTCCTCTTCAATTGTCATGGGAGGTTTTCCCAGACGCTGATTCTGGTCATTGGTGATTGAAATCAGAACCCCGGCCGCCTCTGCGCCGCCCATCACACCTATCTTGCCATTAGGCCACATGTAAAGAAAACGCGGCGAATAAGCGCGTCCGCACATGGCATAGTTGCCGGCCCCGTACGAGGCCCCGATAATGACCGTAAATTTGGGAACCGTACAGGTAGAGACGGCGTTGACCATCTTGTGGCCGTTTTTGGTGATGCCTTTGCGTTCATAGTCCCAGCCGATTATAAAACCGGTGATGTTCTGCAAAAAAACAAGCGGAATCTTTCGCTTGTCGCAGATCTGGATAAACTGGGTGGCCTTTTCAGCGCTGTCGTTGAAAAGAACTCCGTTGTTGGCCAGTATTCCCACGGGATAGCCGTGAATATATGCATACCCGCACACCAGCGTCGTGCCGTAAAGTTCCTTGAACTCCAGAAACTCGCTACCGTCAACGATGCGGGCGATGACCTCGCGGATGTCAAAGAATGTTGCCAAATCGCGGCTTACAATTCCGTATAATTCCCTGGGGTCATAAATCGGAGGTTTGGGCTCGGCCATGGAAAGGCGCGTCTTTTCATTTTTAGGCAGGTTCCTTACTATGTTCCTGACAATGGCAATAGCATGGGCATCATCTTCGGCGATATAATCCGACACACCGGATTCCATGCAATGCAACAAGGGTCCGCCCAGTTGATCCGCCGTCACCTCTTCACCGGTAGCGGCCTTGACCAGTGGGGGACCTCCAAGGAAAATGGCGCCATGTCCCTTAACGTGGACGATCTCATCACTCATAGCTACGCCATAGGCGCCACCTGCTGTACAAAGCCCCATCACAGCAACAATCTGGGGAATGCCTTTCTTGGACATCAGGGCCTGATTGTAAAAAACCCTTCCTCCACCGTCGATGTCCGGAAAAATTTGAGACTGCAGAGGGAGATAGGCCCCGGCCGAATCCACGAGGCTGACGCTGGGCAAGTTGTTCTCCATAGAAATGGTCTGCAGACGCAAGGTTTTTTTGGCAGAAAGGGGATATGCTGAGCCACCCTTTATGGTGGCGTCGTTGATACTTACCACTACCTCTTTTCCGCCAACCACGCCTATTCCAGCCCGAAGTCCGGCGGCATGGACCTTCCCGTCGTACATGCCCCTGGCGGCTAGTGGTGCGATTTCCAAAAAAGGCGTGTTTTTGTCGAGAAGCAGATCAAGCTTTTTTTGTGCCGGAAGTTTGCCTGATTCAACCAGGCGGTCCAGCGCCTTCCGGGATCGATCGTCCCGGGCACGTTTCATTTCGCGCCGAAGGTCCTCAACCAAGGCTTCCATTGCCTCATAATTTTTGTTATAATCTTCAGAATGAATATTTACTTTGGATTCAATCGGATGCATGATGTTTCTCTCACAGCCACGATTCTTGCCGGGCAGGTTTTTTTCTTAAGTCGATGGACTTCTTACGAGTGATCAATTTTTGTCTGATAGCATGATAATTTCACTAATGAATTCATTTTGTGAAGTCAATATATATTCATTCATTAACCGAATATTTATAAACATTATTCATACAAACTGTTATTCTGTTAATCTCTTTAATATGACAAAGAGCGGTGTATGGCTCCCCACGGGGAATGCGCTTGCTATTGCGGTTTAATTACGCTATTTTGGCTAAGAATAGACAACCTGATTTCTTAAACACAACTTTTAGCTGTAACTTGGAGGCTTACATGACAGAACAGATTCGGTATCTGACTCCAGGCCTGGCGTGACGAAGCGGAAAGACGGCTCAAATCCGAACTCAGCCCTGACCATGTTTACCAGGCCGGAGAACTTCTTATCTGTGCCATGCAGTATGCCTGTCCCGAAGAAGGAATAGGGTTCAGGTACGAAAATCCTGTCCTCATACACCCGGACAGGTGCGAACCGCTCTCGGTTTTTCCCTTGACCGTTGATGAAATAAAATGATGAAATAAAATGACGAGATCGCTCAAAAAGGCCATTTCCGTATGGAAACCGATTAACTGTGGATCCAAACAAATTCCGGTGCTTGCCGCCGGAAAAGGCTGGCTGGTTGTGGATAAGCCTGCCGGCATGACTGTTCACAACATGCCAGGGATGGATCTCTGCTCCTTTGCATTAACACATCTTCAAAATGAAACGACTGAAAAGGGGCAGACAGCTTTTGACCCGGATTTTGGCGTCAATCCTGTTCATCGTCTCGACAAGGAGGCAAGCGGCATTATTATTCTGGCCTCCTCCCGTGAGATGTTTAGATTTTTTTCAAATCAGTTTCAATCACATCAGGTAATAAAGCGGTATGCCGCTATTTTGCATGGCCTTCTCGAAAACCCGAAAGGAAATGATTTGTGGGGGACATGGCGGTGGCCTCTTTCTGATACTGCCGGGGGACGCGTTAATCCTGAAGGCTCAGGGCGTGGGCAGCATAGCGAGACCCGTTATCGGGTTCTTGACAAGAGTGCTCATTATACGATGGTGGAAATTGAGCTTGTCTCCGGCCGGACGCATCAGATCCGGCGACACGCGAAACTGTCCGGTCACCCGGTAGTCGGCGATACACGATACGGCTCGACCCGGGCAGCAAAATACCTTAAACGTAATTATGCGTTTAACCGTATTGCGCTCCATGCGCGTGAGCTTACATTGCTGCTGCCGGGTGGGGAAAATCCGGAAACCATAGAAACCTTTTCAATTCCAGGTCAGATGCTGGAATTGTTTAAAAATGACGGTAATTATTCAGCCACAGATTTACACTGATGAACGCAGATAGATTTAAATACAGTAGCTATTCTGAATCCTGGATTCTGGCTTCTGAGCAGTTACAAATGACCATGCCAATATAAGTACCAAAGGAGCAATAAAGAATGAACGATTTTCCTGAAAATACAGTGGAGATGATCAACGAACTTATAGGCGGCTTCAACAAGTCAATGGGCCTTCATTTTATCAAGGCCGCCCGGAACGAGTTCGTTGCCGAGATAAAGATCGATGATCGACACCTTCAGCCTTACGGGATAGTACATGGAGGTGTGTACTCCGGCATGATCGAGACATTATGCAGCACAGGAGCGGCATTGAATGTTTTTTCAGAAGGGAAAAGCGCTGTCGGGCTCGAAAACGCGACCTCTTTCCTGCGGGCAGTGCGCTCCGGCACCCTGCGCTGCACCGCCAGGCCGGTACTGACAGGAAGACGCTCACACGTGTGGGAAGCACAGGTGACGGATGACCGCGACCGGCTGGTCGCCACAGGCCGTGTGCGGTTGATGATACTCGAACCGGGTTCCGAGGCAGACGGTATAACCGTCGAGTTGAATACTAAACCGGAGTGATTTCCAATAACAATAAATAGATAAGCCGGGTTCCAGTTGCCCGGCATCAATCTTTTTCGCGCTTGACATACACTCAAATTTCAGTTAAAAGTCTCACTAAGGTATTTAAAAATCATCCTTATAATCAATTATCAATAATGTCATACGTTGCGATTGAGGGAAAAAAGTATGGCGGGATTGTTTGTATTTGCCGGTTTCAGATCGCCGCCGGCAGCAGCGGCATGCTGTCCCTGTACCAATGCCGGCGACAACCAGCAGGACACCGTGCTTGAGTCATAAGACGGTGCCCCTTTATATCTTAATTATAATCAGAGGAGGAATGCGATGGTAAAGACAAGAGCAGGTTTCATTTTTTTTACGGTATGCGTAGCGGCCCTTGCCGCCGTTTTCGCTTTTTCGGCGCTCCACCCGGCTTACGCCGCGGAGCGCAAGTCGATCCGCTGGGCCACATCCAGCACGGGTTCTTACGGCTATAAGGTAGCGGCCCAGATGATCAAGGTGCTTGAGGACGCCCTCGGCGGCGAATACACCGTCACGGTCAATCCCTATCCGTCAACGACCGCCGCAATGAAGGCGACGATGGATGGCGGGGCGGAGATCGGCTACACGGCCGACGTCGGGATGACCCAGGTCTATGATGGCACTGGCGGCTTCAACAACTACAATCCCACCAAGTCGAAGATGGTCCACACCTGGTATGCCTACCCGATGGAGTCGTTCATGGCCGTGCACGCCTCGAAGGCCGACCAGTTCAAATCGTGGGGCGACTTAAGCGGCAAGCCGGTATTCTTTACACCCGCCGGCTATATGAACTGGCTCAATTTCCAGCGGATCTTCAAGGCGCTCGGCTACGAGTTCAAACACGTTCAGATCGGCACGGAGGCCCAGGGCGACGCGCTTCAGGCCGGCACGATAGTCGGCGCCGTAGCCTACACGACCGCAGGTGCTTCCCTCGCCTCATACTGGCGGGAGACCGAACTGCGCGTTGACATCAAGCTGGTCAATCCGAGTCCGGATGAGGTCAAGAAGCTGATCGCGGCGGACCTCGCTCCCGTGGAGGTCGATGCAACCAAGGCGTTCAGCAAGGACGTCGGCGTCAAGACCGTCCTGGGCGTACCGATCCTGTTCGGTTACAACGTGCTCGCGGACATGCCCGAAGAGGTCATCTACAAGATGCTGAGCGCGTTCTATAAGGAACGCGACAACCTCGTCAAGACTGATCCCGGCTTCGGACCCATGGCACGTGACTTCGTCGGTATGCAGGTGAACGGCATCAAGGCCAATCCGACCGTTCCTGTGCATGCGGGACTGGCGAAGTTTCTTAAAGAACACAAAGCCTGGAACGATAAGTGGATTATTGCAGGCAGCAAGTAATCGCCCAGGAGGAAATCAGGGTGGTGGGAATCGGCGCGGTTTTGCACCGGTTCCCACCACCATACACTATGCGTCGTCACTTGGCATGTCGACGCCGCGGCCCTGAACGCGACCGTAGCTTTGGCCGAATAATGGAGGGAAAGCCATGCTGAGCGACCGAATCAAGCGCTACACCAATCTTAATAACGCGATCTTTAGCTTGTCGATTATCATGTTCGTCTGGCTGTGCTGGTACTTCTACACCGGCTACGGCGGCGGGAGCGAACTGGTGGCAAACCTTGTGCCGATCGCCCTGATGATTCGGATCCTGCATATGCACAAAGATGGTTTTATTTACAAACGGCTGCCGCCGATCGCAAATCATATCATTGTCTTAAGCTACCTTGCCGTATGTCTTTATGCCTTCTATCATTTTCACACGGAATACGAACAGATCTCAATCTGGCGGCAGGGATCCTATACCAGGGAAGACTTCATCATGGGTCTTCTGGTATTCCTTCTGGTGATGGAGCTCTCACGGGTCGCCCATTCAGAGCTTTTTTGGATGAACGTGGTCCTTGTTGTCTATACTCTGTGGGGTTATCTGAGTCCGATCGACTTTTTCTGGCATCCCGGCACCACATTCTACCGGGTGATCACATCGAGCACGGTTGAACTAGCAACCGGTATTTACGGGCTTTATGCGCAAATCGCCCTGACTACGATCGCGGCGTTTTTGCTGCTGGCGGCGGCGGCAAACGGTTTCGATGCCCAGGGGGCAATGGTCAATTTCATGCGGCGGATCGCCGGAAAATCGCGGCACACGATCCCGCAGACGGCCGTTCTCGCCTCGACTGCGGTCGGCATGATCAGCGGCAGCGGCGCGGCCAATGCGGCCGTCACCGGCAGTTTCACGATTCCGATGATGAAACGCTACGGCGTGCCGCCGGTCTTTGCCGCAGCGGTGGAGACCGGGGCCTCGATGGGAGGGCTCATCATGCCGCCGGTGATGGCGGTGGCCGGTTTCGTGATGGCGGAGTTCCTCGGCGTGTCTTACTGGAACGTGGTGCTCCGAGGCTTCTCCCTTGCTTTCGTCTACTACTCCTCGCTCTCCCTTTCCGTTTATCTCGTGAGCATCAGTCTGATGCCCGCCTCACCGATCGAGAGAACGACCATGCCGATCTATGAACAGCTTAAGACGGCAATATTCTTCTTCGGAGTAATCTATCTCACCATCCTGATGGGGGTTTTCAATTACGGCGAACAGATATCCGGCCTCTATACCGGGTCTGTCATGTTAGGACTCTTTATTCTCCTGTTTTGTTATTTCAAATACGTGCGGAAGGACCCGGTGACGAAAAAGGATGCGATCTTTAAGAACATCCGCACTATGATCGAGATGCATGCTGAGATGACCTCTTATCTGCTTCTGCTGCTGTCAACGCTCGGCATCATGATCGGCCTCTTCACCGTAACCGGCTTTATCAACCGCATGGGAGGGATGCTCCTCCAAATCGGCGAATTTCATATCATCGCGCTGATCCTGATGGCCTGGATCTTCGGCTGGCTCGTCGGTGCCGGCCTGCCGCCGACGGCGACATATATCGTCCTTGCGGTCATAGTCATCGAGCCGATGCGCAAGGTCGGCATCGATCCCTGGGTAGCCCATTGCTTCGTCTTTCTGGTCGCTGTATGGGGTGAGCTGTCGCCGCCGACCTCGCTCGCTGCGGCGGTCGCGGCACGGATCGCCGAGGCGTCGTTCATGAAAACCATGTGGCAGGCGCTGAAAATGTGCCTGCCTATCACCATTATGACCTTCGCGATCTTCACCCGCTCTGACATGGTTGTAAACCCTGGCTGGCCCCAGATCGCCGCTACACTGCTTGTAGCGATCGCCTGCTGCGGTATATCCTTTTCCATCTTCGGAAAGTTCGTCCACGGACGGGGCTCGAACATAATGCTGCGCGCGGCGCTGGGCCTCGCCTCGTTAGTGGTGCTGTTTCACCCGGACAAAAATGTGTCTCTCATGCTGGCCGTGATCGTGCTGCCGGCGACGATCTACGGTGTCATACGCCATCGGCGGAGCGCCCTGCTTGAGAGCGATCTGCAGCCGGCATAATGAATGGTGGGAAGTTCTTTTCTCAGAGGCCGGAAGGGGAATTTATTTCCCGGCAGGCGGAGGTCGAACAAGTTCGCCGTACGGATAATCCATCTGTTTCGCTATATGGGCTCTCGCTTTGCTGCCGGCGATCCGTTCCACCAGGTGAAGTCCCAGATCAAGAGACGATGAGACCCCTCGCGCCGTGACGACATCCCCTTCGTCGACAATCCGACGGGTTTCCACGGCGGCACAGTAGAGCTTCAATTCCTCAAAGGCATTCGGGTGTGTTGTGGCGCGTTTTCCCGCCAGGAATCCTGCCGAACCCAGAAGAAGCGCCCCGGTACAGACGGATGTCTTCAATTTAACCGGGGCGGCCGATTTCAACCAGTCGGTAAATAACTTGTCATGCTGAAGGGCACGCGTCCCAAAACCTCCCGGTACGACGATGAGGTCATATCCGCCCAGCGACTCGGCGACCGTATCGGGAACGAAGCGGAGGCCTCTGTCATCAGAGATCTCCTCTGTAAAGGCGCACATCTGCCAATTGAACTCGGGTACGAAATTCATGGACTTGAGACGCGTGAGCGGATCGTACACTCCGATCAGGTCCAGCGCCGTCATCCGGTCGAAAATAATGAATGCCGTTTTCATATTGAACCTCCCGTTAAGCGGAATATTCGGGGGTCGCCGGTCGTCAGTTGCCGCCGTCGATCTCGGTAAATACCTCCTTGGCGACGCGCATCGCATCGAGAGCGGCGGGAACGCCGCAGTAGATGGCACTCTGCAGAAAGACCTCCATCAACTCTTCTCTGGTCAGACCGTTGTTCAACGCCCCGCGGACATGCAGTTTGATTTCATGCGGGCGGTTCAATGCCGTGAGCATGGCGAGGTTGAGGAAGCTTCGAGTCCTGCGGTCAAGGCCCGGCCGGGTCCAGATTTCGCCCCAGCAGTATTCGGTCACCAGTTCCTGCATCGGCCGTGTGAACTCATCGGCCGAACGAAGCGACTTGTCGACATATTCAGCCCCTAATACAGCTCTCCTGACGGCCAAACCTTTTTCGTAGCGTTTCTTGTTCATTGTTTTTAATCCTCTTTTCAAATTCATTCACAGTGCGCCGACCGCAGCAAGGGCACGCCTTACTTCTTCTATGCCCTCAGGGGGCAGCGGCGCCTGGGGTAATAGTGGTGCCCCCACGGGATAACCCTGCAACTCAAGTCCACCCTTAATGCATGCAGCAAGATTGTATTTGGCGAAGGCCTGGTTCAGTGCCCACATACGCCGTTGAAGATCCATGGCGGCGTCCCATGATCCTCGCCTGCACAGTTCGTAGAGTTCAACGCTCTGCCGTGGCACAATGCATGCCGGACCGGCCATCCAGCCCGCTCCGCCTATAAGCATCACACAAACCGGAATATGAGCGGAGGCTGAAAAAACCTTCATCCGGTCTCCCATCCGGTTGATGATCGACAGCAGCCGTCCCGTATTGGCGGAGGCGTCCTTGATATAACCAATATTCGGTATACGGCTCAGTCGGTCTATAACGGGTAGACTCAAATCCGAGCGCTGGAAGTTCGGGTTCGTATAGAGTACCAATGGAACCGACACGGCTTTGGCAATTTCACTGAAATAGGAAAACACCCCTTCGTCGGATATGGGAAAATAGGACTCAAGTATAGCGAGGATGCCGCTGCAGCCGAGACGTTCGAATTCGCGTGATTGTGAGACGGCGTCGGCAATAGTAGTTGAAGCGACTCCTGCGATAACCGGAACACGGCCTCTCGCCGAATCGATGACTATTTCCACAATACGCCGGCGTTGCGGCCACGAGAGATAGGCGAATTCGCCGGTTGAACCCAGGGGGGTCAGGCCATGCACGCCCGCTTGAATGAGGTCCTCGCAGAGGCGCCCAAGGACGTCCGCCTTTATTTCACCGGAGGAGTCGATGGGGGAGACGAGATACGGAAAAACGCCATGAAAATCCGATTTAATCAATTACTACCTCCTTTTTATTGGCCATCTCACGACTTATGAACAGCCGCGGCGGAATCGGAAAACCTACCCTTCATCAGGTGTGGGTATATGATCTGTACAAGGAACTCCAGCTTGGCAAAGCCCACAAGCGTAAGTGTTGATTCCGTAAGTTTTTCGAACATATTCGTTCATTTCATGCTCGGTGTACTGCCTGCATTTCTGTTTGTCATGGCCGGATTCACTTATAGCTTTCACTGGACATCGTGAGATGCATTTACCGCAGGTACCGTGAGAATAGAAAAGGCAGTACTCATGATGATCGGTATATGGACGTTTACTTGGGGTAATCGATATATGTGCTATTACTGAACCGGTTCGCATGGCTTTTCCCAAAGGGGTTATGAGCCCGTCGCACAGCCCGAAAGTACCCAGGCCTGCTGCATAAGCAGCGTGCCGTTCCGACCAGTTGGAACAGGGAGCATATAGACCCGAGTCGGAGCGGCTCCAAAAGGGAGCGAGTACCGGGGCGACAGCCTGGATTCCTGCATCAGACAGCTTTAAAACCAGATGCCGGCGCAAAGACTCATTAAATAATTCGCCGTAATATCGCACCTTAATCCATCTCTCGGAGGGTTGTTTAGCCATCGCTGCTTGCTCTTGGCGCGTAAGATGCGTGGAGGGAAGAACCCAACTGATGATAGTCAGGTCTTTTGACGCAACCGTGGATTCCTGAGGGAAAAATTTTCTAAATAAATCGATCGGTGTTAAATAAAAATCACCGATGTGTGACACGTATTCATCATAAAGCGGATCGGAACCATTGGAAAAACCTATCAGCGGAGTATCAAAAGCTTTTTGATCGGTTGACATAGCTAAACTGTTTTCTTTTGATTTTGCGACAAATTCTTTTATGGCGTTTGTTATCCATTCGCCGGCGTTAGTTGTAATATCTTTTTCCATCATATTTCCCCTTGTTTCGCACCTGAAATCTGCATCTAAATGACGTCTATCTTGTTTTTCACATGGACGGCAATCACTTTGATTTGGGTTCAAACTGCCAGATATATTCACCTCCGGGGGCAAGACGGACCTGAAGGTGTCCTTGCCACTGTGAATCATTCTGATCAGGAAAGTCTTCCCTGAAATGAGCTCCCCGGCTCTCACGCCGCCTTAATGCGGCTTCGAGAATGATAGTAGCCACACTTGCCGCGGATCGAAGCTCGATAAGATCGAGCAGCTCTTTGCCGTTCAGCCCGGAAGACGAGGCAGATGCATCTTTCTGAATCTCTTTTATGACGCCCAGCGCACCGGAGAGCCCCTTCTCCTCCCTTATAATCCCTCCATCCTTCCACATTATTCTTCTGAGATGTTCCTTAAGCTCGGCTCCGAAGCGTGTGCCGCTTGCCCATTTGCGGGCGCTTTCCGCCAGCGCCTTTACTATGGGCTGCCGGTCTCCGCAACCCGACCGGCTTGCCCAGTTGGCTGCTGCGCTTCCTGCCCTGGCCCCGAAGACGAGAGTCTCGCTCAATGCATTTCCCCCCATCCGGTTGGCTCCGTGCAGCCCACCCGCTGCTTCGCCTGCGGCAAAGAGTCCCGGCACCGAGGTGGCCCCAACGGCGTCAATTTTCACCCCTCCCATGCTGTGATGGGCTGCAGGCGCTACGCGCAGAGGACGGCTTCCGGCTCCATAGCGCTCGGAAAGCAACCTTCTGAAGGAAGCGGAAAATGGATCAACCCGCCAGTCTTCTTCGGATACGTTTCGGAGATCGAGCCAGACATTCTTATGGTTTAGGTAGATTTCTCTGAAAAGCGCCTGAGAAACGCGGTCTCTTGCCCTCTCACCTGCCGGACGTTCCGCAATTTCGTATTTTTCCAGGATATCTTCTTCATCGTCATTGATGAGTTGACCACGGTCAGCTATTCTCGGGGGGATTACGATTGATGTCGCACCGGGTTCGGATAGGCAAAAAGGATAAAACTGGACGAACTCCATGTCCTGAAGCATGGCCCCCGCCTCTAAAGCCAACCGATAACCATCACCGAGGATCCGTCTTGGGTTATCGGTACGGAGATAGAGCGCGGATGCTCCGCCTGTCGCAATGATCACGGCCTTGGCTGTAAGGGCAACCCATTTGCCCGACAACTTCTCGTAGGCGCTCACTCCGGCGGCGCTGTTACAGACCATCATGTCAGAGACCAGCAGGTTGCCCAAAAAATGAGTGCCAAGCGCCATATTTTTTCTCAGGAGACAGCGAACGATCTCCTCTCCGAGCTCAGGAGCGCGCCCCTTGGCGTAGAGATAACCTTTTATCATATCAGCATTAATCCCCCAGAGCACCAGTTCATTCAGCCTGAGAGGGGCCTCTTCGACGAGGATCTCGAGAAGTTCGGGTTCATTCAGCCCCCGGCCGGCCATGACGGTGCGCTGGTGATGGGTGTCGTGCGTCTCCCTGTTTGCGCTGCCGGCCATCACACCTCCGCTTAACCCGGTACATGTGGATTTGCCGGGACTTCCCTTCGATACCACGCAGACTGAAAGCCCTGCTTCGCGTACCGATATAGCCGCGCGCAGCCCCGTAGCCCCGCTTCCTATTATGATGACATCGAAAGAGATATGTTCCATTAAAAGTCCCCGTCTTTCACCATGCCTATGAAGTGCGCCACATCAATATTCTTGGGGCATACATTGGAACAGGCCATTGAGGTGTGGCATCGGTAGACTCCCTCGTTACTGTACAACAGTTTGAGGCGCTCCTCCGTCGCATCTTCCCTTGGGTCCATGATTCGAACCAGGCTGGCGATGACCGCATTGGGTCCGATAAAACCTTTATGTGAACTGATGCAAGCTGTGGCGCAGCAAAAACAGTTGATGCACCGGGTGGCTTCCAGATACCTCTCCATCACGCGGGGTGAAATCCGGTACTCCTGCCCCTGGTTCGGATTCCGGGAAGGGTTAATTACGAACGGCCTGATCCGGTGAACCCGGTCATACGCTTTTTCCAGATCCACCACTAAGTCCCGAAGCGCCGGGGCAACGGTGATCGGTTCGATCCTGAAGGTGGTCGTTCCAAAATATTCGACTGCGTTTTCAACCAGCAATTCACAGGCCAGCATGGGCCTGCCGTTGATCACGACCGAGCAGGAGCCGCACTGGGCGTGCTCACATGACGAATTCCATGACAGGGTCGGATCCAATTCCTTATTGATCTTCCGCAGCACATCGGTGAATCGCAAGATGCGACCCGCCTCAATCCGATACTCCTGGAACCAGGATTTGCGAGTCTCCGGATCATATCGCTTGATATTGAAAACCAGTGAATAGCTCTCTTTCATGATGTCACTCCATGTTTGGCAATGATCGGGTCCTGAGGCATCAATACTTCCTCTCAATCATGCCGAATTTTTCAAAGTTTTCCCCTTTGGCCTCATAAATACTCATGTCTACGCGTTGATCCGCAAACCGGATCTTTCCGAAATCTGTCATATACGCCAATGTGTGGCAATTGAATTCGTCGCGACGCAGCGGAAAATCGATCCTGGCGTGGCCCCCCCGAGATTCCCGTCGCCTGAGAGCCCCCTGAGCGATCACCATGGATACGCTTAAGAGATTGTCGAGTTCCCAGCGCTGTACCAGCTCCTGGTTCATTTGAAGACCCCGGCAGCGGAGAGCGGCGCTGCGGACACGTTCCTTCCAAGCGTATAGGGCACGGATTGCCGTGTTCAGGCCTTCCTCTGTCCTGAACACCCCCACATTTTCCGTCATCATGCGCCGCATTTCTTCACGAATCTGTTCGATATTCTCCTCATTTTTATTTTCCAGATATTCGGCAAACTGTGAAAAAGTTCTATCGCCGGCATCCGCGGGAAGGCTTTCGGCTCTCTCCTCCATATACTGGAGCACACGCTCCCCCACAAAGCGTCCCATGGTGATCAGTTCCAGAATCGAGTTTGTGCCCAGGCGGTTGAAACCATGAAAACTGGCGCATCCGCATTCACCCGCCGCATAAAGTCCGAAAATGATCGTGTCGGGAGACTTCTGCACCTCTCCAAAAGAGTTGGTCGGGATTCCTCCCATCTGATAATGGTTGCTGGGCCTAACAGGGCAAAGGTGCGTTCGCGGGTTAAGATTCATGAACTGTTTGAAAAACCCGCTGACTTCGGGGATCTGGACCTCATGCACGTAATCGGAGAGGTGTCGCAAGTCGATCCACACATGCTCGATGTTATGATCGGGGTTCAGTATGCCTCTCCCTTCACGGATTTCCGTTTCAATGGCGCGGGCTACAAGGTCTCTCGGCGCCATTTCTTTCATTTTCGGAGCGTATTTCGCCATGAACGGTTCCAAATCCTTGTTTCTCAGAATGCCACCCACGGAACGCAGCGTCTCGCTGGCCAGAATCCCCGGACCCACAATTCCGGTGGGGTGAAACTGGACCGCCTCCATGTCCATCAAGGGCAGGCCGGCCTGCAGAACTACGGCGTGCGCATCGCCGGTGTTCTGACGGCAGTTGGTTGTAACCCGAAAGACCTGCCCGCAACCGCCGGTGGCCAATACAACGGCTTTAGCTGAAACTCCCACGAACTCTCCCTTTTTCTCCATGAAAAGCACGGCCCCGACGCAACAGCCGTTCTTAAAAAGCAGTTCGGTCAGGATAGTTTGGTCCAGGAAAGTCACTCCGCCCTTGAGGGCTTCTCCCCATACGTTATCCATGATGCCTTTTCCGGTTCGGTCTGCCTCGAATACGGCCCGGAAAGCCGTCCCCTCACCGAAACGCACCGTGTGGCCTCCGAAGGTTCTCTTACTTAACCGCCCTTCTTCATCCCGTGTGAAGTGCATTCCCCTGTTCTCCAGCCAGACGATTTCCTCCCATGCCGCATCGACGATCTTCCGGACGACGGACTGGTCCGCCATGCAATCGGAACCCTTCCACGTGTCAAACATGTGATAGATCGGTTTGTCGACAATGTCATTGGGATCGACAGCCGCCAGGCCCCCCTGGGCAGTGCTGGTGTGGGACTTTTGAGGATGTGATACCTTGGTTACCGCAATGATTTTGGTCCCGGGTCTCTTTTCCAGTATGTGAGCGGCGCAACGGAGCCCGGCGCCGCCGGCGCCGACGATAAGCACGTCGCATTGAATCCCGGAAGACAATTTAAACATTTTTTCCATCTGACAATCTCCAGCAAATAAGCAGGTCTTTGCCCGGTATTGGCTTCAAAGCAACCTCTACGACCACAGGTGACGGCGAGGTCCCATTGCGAGCAGACTCAGATTAATACAATCAGTTTTATACCGACCCAGGCAGCGACTACCATGGCCGCCATAATCGCTGCCATGCCGACCGCCCGCAGCTCTTTCGAGGCTGCGTAATCATTCAGGATAGAGTTCAGGCCATAGCCGCCATGGTAAAGTGCGGAAGCCACGAGAGCGACATCGACCAGTTTGATCCACATGCTTTGCATTCTCAGCGTCACCTGGCTGACATCCTTAGCGACCTGGGGACTCAAGTGCATGAAAAGGAAATGGGCGGGAATCATAACCAGCAGAAAGGCGCCGGTAATCCGCTGGAGTTTCCAGCTCCAAATGTGATGCGTGTGCCGGATGCGGGCGTATAGTCCATAGGCCGTGGTCAATGCGGCCGATACGGCTATAAACCAAAAGAACGCCGGGGATACGTTCTGGTTTCCCATCAGCACCAGCACGGCCAATATCCCGGCGTATAGAATGGTCAGGCCGGTCACCCATTTCAGCAGCACGTCGTCTCTCCGGCACCGGAAGCTCTCGTACAGGATCAGCCGCCCCCCGTTCAACGCGTGGAATATGACCGGTATGGCCAGGGCCCATTCAAGGAACGCCAAAACCGGCAGTCGGTATATCTTCATTTTATCCGCATAGGCACCAGGCGTTGCAAGAAAGGAGAGTGTGAAAATATGGAACCCCATAAAAATTACCAGCAATACTCCGGAGAGCCGGTGAGCCCAGCTGATTACAAACGGCACCCCCAGGTTCCGGGTGTACCGGGCGAGGGGAGGTACCATTTCCAGCGATTTAGTCACACTCTTATCGATTCCATTCTCGGAACTGCGAATGATCATGAGATTCCTCTTTCCTGCTTTGTGGATGACTATATTTTCTCCTGCTTGTTGAGGTATCCTATAAATTTGTTGACGGCTTCATCAATGTGAGTCCTGACGGCTGCTTCAAGCCTGTCCGGATCTGTATTCTTATTTCTGAAAAGCGACATTATTTTTTCATGCGTCCTATATGAATTGCTAAAGTCCTCCCGGTAGTATTGGTAGGACAATCGATACCACATGATTTGCATCCGCAGAGTTTGCAGAAGATTGATCAGCAACTGGTTTCCGCACGCATTAATGAAAATTTCATGAAAGATAATGTGCTGTTTCCAGTAATTTTTTGTATCTTCATTTTCGGCGGCAATTTTCATCCGGGCCAGCGCGCGTTCCATTAATTCCAAATTGTTTGCGCTCATCTTCGAATAGGCCTGTTTGGCGGCAAGCCCCTCGAGCACCGATCGGACCGGGAAATGTTCTTCAATATCACGGGGCGAAATGCGTTTGACAAAAGTTCCTTTGCGCGGGATGACCTCAACCAGGCCTCTCTTTTCGAGCACCCGAAAGGATTCCCGAATGGGGGTCCGGCTGATGTTGAATTGTTTCTGCAGATCGAGTTCGATCAATTGATCCCCTTCCTTGAAGATCCCTTCCAGGATGGCCTCGGTCATTGCCTCGGACAGATTTTCCACCAACCCGGCCGGCCTGAAATCAATGAATTTAAGTTTGGAAGTTGATTTTTTCATTGCCTCATGCCTCGTATAATTTCCGGATGGTGATGGCCTCTGGGTTACAGGCTTGAACGCAAAGCTCGCAAAGAATACATTCATCCTGATTTTTTTCCACCACCGCCGGCGTGTCTCCGTTCTTCTCAAAAATGCCGACGGGGCAGACCCGTAAGCATCCTCCGCAGCGGGCGATGCCGACGCAAGAGATCATGTTAACATCCACACGAATGAACTCGCTTGTAGAACTCATGGCATGTATATTCCTTTCATTTCACTTGACCGATCGATTCCCCCAACCGGATGATCCGGCGCGAACGTTCAACCACGGGATAGTCGATGAACTTCCCGTCCAATTGCAACGCCCCGATGCCTCCGGCTTCACTTTTCTCGAAAGACTCCACCACCCGGCGGGCATATAAAATCTCCTCGGGGGTTGGCGAAAAAATTTCATTGCAGGGCCAGACCTGGCTGGGATGGATGCAAAGCTTGCCCTGGAAACCGAGTCCCTTGGCTCTACGCGCATCGGTCCTAAGGGCATCCAGATCCTTCAGGTCGATCATAAAAGGGGTGTCGATAGGCGGCTCTTTTCCGGCGGCCCGACACGCAACGGCGATCCGGGACCGGGGATAGTGCAGCTCGGCTCCGTCTCGGCTTATGTTGATCCCAATATCCAGGCTGTAATCGGCGGCGCCAAAAGCGGCCAGAAATGCGCGATCCGGCGTGATCGGTTCAGAAAATATCCGGAAAACATTCTGAACCCCCCGCGCCGATTCGATCAGCGCTACCACACAAAACGACCCCGGAGGAATGCCGCAGTCGCGCTCGCAGTCCAGCAGGCGTTCGTGGATCTCCAGAATCTGTTCGCCGGATTCCACTTTGGGCAGCATGATACCGGTAAGCGATGCGTCCGCGATAGATTGAAGATCCTTCCGGTTGTGCCCGCTGCCCAGCGCGTTGACACGCACCATCAGTTTCCGCTGGGCATGCTCCAAAACTTTCTTCCGTGCGATCTCCCGTGCTTCGTCTTTCAGCGCGTGAGCCACGGCGTCTTCCAGGTCGATGACGACTACATCGGCGCCTGCATTCAACGCCTTATCGACGCGGTCGGGTCGTGTGGCCGGCACAAAGAGTGCTGTTCGTAACATACCGATTGTTTTCATGAATGATCCTCACAAATACCGTTTGGCAATATCGGCGATGTCGGAAAAAGATTCGGCCACATGGATTCCGGCCTTTCGGAACATTTCGATTTTGCTCTTGGTGGTGCCTCGATTCCCCTCAACAATCGTAGCGGCATGGCCGAAACGAACTCCAGGCATGTTGTCTACAAACCGGCCCGCGATAAAACCGATGATCGGAATCGATAACTTCTGCGTCATGACCAGTTCCGAGAGTTTTTCTTCGATCACGCCTCCGGGTTCGCTGAAAAGCACGACCACCTTGGTTTCCGGGTCGCGATCAAACAGCGGGATCAAGTCCAGGAAATTGGATCCTACTACCGGGTCTCCTCCAATCCCGATGCACGTGCTCTGCCCGATGCCCTGAGTGGTAAGCAGGTTGGCGATTTCGGTGGTCATACCACCGCTGCGCGAGGCAATGCCTACCGGCCCCGGCATGTAGGCTTTGCGTACATCGGCGGCCGGCCCGCCGGCCATCCCCAACCTGACCTTTCCCGGTGATATAAGCCCTAGCGTGTTGGGGCCTATAACTCTGGCGTTCCGGACTTTGGCTACTTCCAGAAATTCAATGGTATCTTTCCGCGGCACCCGTTCGGATACCACCACCGCCAGAGTAATGCCGTTTTCCAGCGCCTCCAGCACGGCGCCTTTGACCAGGGCGGGCGGTACCGATATCACCGCGGCCTCGGCCGGATGCTCCCGCAACGCCTGTCGGACCGTGTCGTAAACTGGAATACCGTGGACAGACTGCCCCCCTTTACCCGGGGTAATGCCCGCGACTACCCTGGTTCCGTAATCGATCATGTCTTTGGTGAAGGACGTTGCTTCTCTTCCGGTTATGCCCTGCACGATAACTCTGGTATGCTCATCGGCTAAAATAGCCACTTCTACCCCCTCTCAGTAACTGTCAATTGGAGTTCTTTGCTGCGATCCTGGCGGCTTCGTCGATGGAAATCGTCCGCCCCTGGATGGGGATTCCATATTTCGACAATATTTTGAACCCCTCCTCCTCCCAGGCTCCGGGGATCCGAAACACCGCAATCGTCCGGGCCGGGTTTTTGCCGGACTCGAGAATACCTTTGACGATCCCTCGTGCGACAAGATCGACCCTGGTATTGCTGACCACATTCATGATAACGGCGATTTTGTCCACCCCTGGCTTGGAAAGAATCAGCCGGGTCAGCTCCTTGACCTTGAGCACGGATGGATTGCCGCCGATTTCACAATAATTGGCGGGACGCCCGCCATGGGACCGAATAGCATCGAAGGCTGTCAGCGAGGCTCCCCCGCCGCCGATGATGAGACCCAGGTTGCCGTCAAACTCGATCACCCGGCCGGCCACACCGCGGTGGTCCAAATTGTCGATGCCGGCCGCCCGGCGTTCAAAATCCGACATGTGTTTTTCCCCCTCCACCCGGCCAATCTCCTTTTCCAGGGCCGCAATGTCGGCATGCCGGAACACCGCGTCGTCGTCGATCTCCATGTGGCAATCCAAAGCGATGAGCCGCCCGTCGTCCATCAACCCGAGCGGATTGATCTCAACCACCGTAGCATCATAGTCCAGGAAAACCTCCGCTATCGTGGACAGCACGGAAGAAAGCCCGAGGAGCAATTTCCCGGAGATTCCCGTTTCGGCGACGATCTCCCTGGCCCGGTGGACAGGCAGTCGTGAGGCAACCGTGAAATGCTCTTTGCGGACCAGCTCCGGCTGCTGCTGTGCCAACTCCTCAATATCCACGCCCCCCACCGGAGAAAAAATAGCCAGCGGCGCCTTGGCCACCGTATCGTATGTGACCCCCATGAAGAATTCCTGCCTTACAGTTTTTTTTTCTTCCATGTAAACGGATTTCGGAATGTATCCGCGCAGGTTGCTCTGCAACAAAAGCGAGACCTTTTGCTGCGCATCTTCGGCATCAGAGGCTTCAAGAATGCCTCCGGCCTTTCCGCGGCCGCCAACGGGGATTTGGGCTTTGAGCATGACGGGCGTATCAATCTTCAGCAGTTCGCCAGGGCTCACCAACCTCCCCACCGGCAAAGGAATCCGGTACTTTTCCAATATTCGTTTGGACTCGTGTTCCAGCAGCCTCATCTTATTCTCCTATATCTAACCATGCTTTGGTTCCGCCGACAGCCCTCGCCGGTCTCATCGGGTGAAAAAAGTAGAAACATCCGATATTTTATCTAACGAAAGCGCCCGTTCACAGAGCCTCTCCGCCCAGTCATCATCGATCAGCCCACGGGTGAGCGTCTTGAACTTTCCGATAACCTCGGATTCGCTCAGGGGGTTTTCGGGATCACCCTTAGGGTGGGTGACGAACCCTGTCAGGCGCTCACCGGAACGCTTGACAATTTCCACCCGCGCCGGCCATTTCCGTGGATACATGGCGCTCAGTTCCGGGTCGGATTTAATCCGGATCTTTTGCATCATCCGGGTCATTTCGGGATTCCGAATCCTTTCGGTTGAAAAAGCCGTCAAATCGGCATGCCCGAACATCAGTGCGGAGGCGATGCAAAACGGCAGGTTGAATTTGGCCAAATATGTGTTCTTCGGTTCAATATCGGCCAGCAGGTCCAGAGATCCCTGGTAGACCGAGACACTTACACTTTTCACGTCTTCCGGGGCGAGGGCAGCCCCCTGGGTGGCTTGCAGCACCGCATCTATGGCAGAATGGGTATGACCGCACGACGCATGGTATTTGATTGAATTGCGCTCGAAATAAAATTCCTTTCCTAAATCAGCCAGACTTTTGGCGCCGTCAAAATCGATGGAGGTGGCCTTGAAAAATCCCTTTTCTCCCTCCAGGATCTTGCGAGCGCCGGTGAATCCCCTCTGGGCCAAAAGGGCCGAAAGGAGTCCATTGAGAGCGGCCTTACCCGTATGCAACTGCTTGCTCATGGCGTTGTTCGTTAAAAACTCCCACAGGCCGCCGGCCTGTGTCCCCGCCGACCCATAGGCGGAAATGGTCTGTTCCTCATCCAATCCGAGCAGCCTGGCTGCTCCTGCGGCAGCTCCAAATGTTCCGCAAGTGGCTGTGGTATGCCAGAATCGATAGTGACTCGGGCCGACGCCAACCGCCACACGGATGGCCGCCTCATACCCGACGGCGATTGCCAGCAGTAAGTCTGCACCGCTTGCTTTTTCACGCTCAGCCAAAGCCAGCACCGCTGATATGATGGGGGCCGCTGGGTGTAAAATAGACTCGCGATGCAAATCGTCCATTTCCACCATGTGGGAGGAAGCGCCGTTTACCAGCGCCGCCATAAGGCAGTTGCCATAGGATTGGGTGGCGATGATCGTGGATTCCGGAGTGCCTCCCAGATCACGGATGACGTCCAGGATGATCTGAACCGGTTTTCCTTCTTTTCCTGCGATCGCCGATCCGAGCCAGTCCAGGAAGTAAATCTTTAACTTGCAGACCTGCGATTCTGAAAGATCGTTGTAAGACAATCGCGATAGAAATGTACCAAGCCGGCCTGAAAGTGTGGGTTCAAACACCACAAAACCTCCTGCGTCAAATGTGTTTTTTTTCACGGGCGATCAGCCCTTCTATCTGGAGTGTCATCATCTGATGACACCGGATCGACCCGATCATGATATTGTCGACAATATACAATCGAGTTTTTTTGTCAAGAAAAATTATTCGTGATGAATAATCACACGCAAAAATTTCCCATAAACGCTTATTATGCCCACTAAAATTCATTGACAAACCGGGGGTAATATGGTCTTTTGAGTTCGCATTTCAGCAGGCCAATCAAAATTCTTATGCGTTATTTTTGACGCGTTACTTATACGCAATTGTTGTGCGTATAGAGAGTGAGAGTACTAATGGAAACCGATCTAAACAACAAAGTAGCTATTATTACCGGAGCAAGCAGAGGCATCGGTAAAGCAATCGCTATCCAACTCGCGGCAGAGGGTATGCGGCTCGTATTGGCCGCCAGATCAACGGAACAGCTAACAGAGGTCGCGCAAGCTTGTAAGACGGAGTCCCATATATTTCCTGCCGATCTGCGGCTGGAAGAATCACCCAAAAAACTTATTGCTTTCGCCATTGAAAAATTCGGCAAGATTGACTTGCTTGTGAATAACGCCGGAGCGACTAAGCGTGGCGACTTTCTTCATTTGTCCGAAGCCGATTGGAACGATGGCTTTGCATTGAAGTTTTTCAGCACGGTACGCTGTTCCCGTGCCGCCTGGCCATTTCTCATGCAATCAAAAGGCGCAATTGTGAATATTGTCGGCATCGGTGGACGCATCGGAAATGCCGAATTTGCAATTGGAGGCGCAGTTAACGCCGCGATACATAATCTAACGAAGGTTTTGGCTGACCGTGGCATTAATGACGGCGTTAAAGTGAACGCCATCAATCC
>JAHJQU010000266.1 GCA_018819005.1 Pseudomonadota bacterium
CTCATATTATCGTCCTTTCTTGGTTTGGGAAATCTAAGAAGATAATAGAGCACTTTCTTTTTTAAATCAATATGTTATTTAGTATTAAGGCTGTTTTTTAAGAATAATTCGCTCAATTCGAGACTTTTGAAATTACCTCATTAAAATATTACATTGCTCAGACAGGGGGACCCACAAATAATGCGGAAGAAGAATCCATATACGTTGTAAAAGCAGACGGCACGGTTTTCAGCAGCAGGCAGTCGCCATCGTTTTTTGGCGCATCCTGGAATACGGATGAAAAACGGTGGGGATTTTGGAAAAAATTTGAAAATCTTGAAATATATCCCGGCGACACAATACTTGTGCCCGAGAAAATTATAAAGCCAAGCTTTATGCGGGAAGTAAAAGATATCACGGAGATTATTTATCAGATAGCAGTAATTGCCGGGATTACAATTACCCAGGTATTTTAAAGGAATAAAGATTAATGAACGACAAACAGGATAAGCCTGCTCCAGTAGCGCCTCCCGCATATTATGCTCCATATCCGTATGCCGGACCATATGCCGAAGAGAACGACGAGATAAATCTGCTCGATCTTTTTCTTGTACTTGTCAGACACAAGGTCATGATTTTAACTGTGGTTGTTATTACCGGAATTGCGGCCGTAATCATAAGCCTGCTCATGCAGAATATTTACGGTTCAGAGGCCACGATTTCTCTCAGATCCGAAGAGAAGGGGGCATCATTCTCTTTGCCTGGAGCTTTTGGCGGTCTTGGAGCGATGGTGGCAGGTGGGTTCGGTATCGGAGGCGGAGGAACCCTTGAGAAACTTGAAGTGGTTTTAAAAAGCAGGGCTCTCAGCACAAGGGTGATAGAAAAGTATGACCTCATGCCGATTCTTTTTCCAAAAGAATGGGATGCCGTGAAAAAAGCATGGATTACCAAAGGGCCGAAGGATAAACCGCCCACTCTTCAGGATGGCATTAAAATTATACAGAAAAATCTGCTGAAGGTTAACAGGGATAAAAAAAATAATACCATTAGCGTTATGTTTGAATATCCTGATCCGGAGACCGTTAAAATCATTGTAGACTACTATCTTACCGAATTGAGCGAGACCCTCAGGGAGGAAGTGCTTAAAGATTCAAAAGATAACCAGCATTTTTTTAACAAACAACTTGAAAAAACAAGTGATGCTTTGCTGAGGGAAAAAATTTACACTCTCCTTGCCGGGGAGATTGAAAAAGAAACCTTTGCCCTCGCTCAGAAATATTATAGTTTTGTGATTCTGGATCCCCCTGTTGTTCCTGATATAGATAAAAAGGTAAAGCCGAAACGGGCGCTGATTTGCATCCTGTCGGTTGTAGTGGCATTTTTTGTTGCGATCTTTCTCTCCTTTTTCCTCGAATTCTTAGGACGGGTAAAGTTGGAGGACCCGGAAAGGTACAAGGCCATGAAGGACGGCATTTTCTTTAAGAAAAAAACAGGTTAATGACTCCTAACTTGTGAGGTTTTCCAGCATCGGGCCTGTTCTTGCTGTTAAAATCGTCGAGTACGGAAAAGCCCATATATTGTTTCCTGCCCCTGATCCCTGATTCAAGAAATTCCATAATGGTCATTTCTCTATCAGCCCGCCAAGTGTGTCCTTAAAAAGCGTTCCGGAATATCAATAGAAAAAGCGCGCGCTACTGCCACCCACAGAACCGTAATTACAAACATTCTCCCATCTCGGTTAGATTGTAATAGCATAGCTATAATGTATTCATATTGTAAACGATTTTGTATCCCGTCCCTTTATCCTATCTCATAAAACAGAATATCCATAAATCCAGATCTTGTGGAAACAAAATCCAACTAAAACAACTGTAAAAGGTTTTATAACCAGCAATATACCTTTCAGATAAAGAAAAGCTTTAGAAAACCGCTACGGAGTTAAAGAAACAGATTTGACGTTGGTCCGGTATCCCGACCATCCTGGCAGATTATAATCCGACATATGACATACCCGTGCTTCACGATTTTTTCAGAATATAAAAGTCATAAGAGAAAGGCTGGGGGAACCGGAATATATATTCTGTTAAAGCTGTTTCTCCCTGTCTTTTGTTACTGTTGTTCTACTTACTGAGTCTTTAACAATAGATTTTAGCGCGCCGGTGAAAATTTCCACCGTAACCTGAGTAATTGCGAATTGAGAGGGATATATTTGGCGATGATTATTCTTAAACTTTTGAAGTGTCGGAGAAATAGCGTCCGGATCATCCACGTCATCCTATTTGGTACCCCCGGCAGGAATCGGACCTGCGGCCAACGGATTAGGAATCCGTTGCTCTATCCACTGAGCTACGGGGGCATTTTATGAAAGCTGTATTATGAGGCCTTTGCATAACATCTGACTTATCGCCATGTCGCGAATTGACAAACGTGAGTTATTCAAGGCTCATTATGAATCCGGATAGCGAATAACAGATAGTATATCAAAACTCAAGTGGTAAAAAATGCATTTTCCTGGTTCAATTTATTTTGTACCGGATTTCCAAGTTTGTTGCCATATTCAACCTGTTTGTGTTAATATAATAATTATAAGGATATCCTCTGAAAGAGTTGGTGATTAAATAAGGATTCAAGGGGTCAAGAGTTCAAGTGGAACGAAAAGCGAGAATATTTTCCGCCGAAGGTCCCGCCAATCAGTATGGCGGGCGGAGTTGCGGCGGGGAGCTTAAAAAGAGATGGAAAAAGATGGAATAACAGTAGGTATATCAAACTTTAAGGAGGGAAAAAATGATCGAAAATAAGCGGGTTAATAATATTTTAGCATATGTCAGTATGTTTGCAGTCATTTTGTTGCTGTTTGCGGGGTGTTCCACCTTGAAAACGGATGATAAAGATTCTTTTTCAACGCCATCCTTCTTTAGCTTTAGTGAAAAAAAAGATGTGCCGTCATACCATGATTTTGGAGATGTCCTTATTCCGAAGGAACTTA
>JAHJQU010000267.1 GCA_018819005.1 Pseudomonadota bacterium
CGTCTTTTCAATTTCTTACCTTACGTATTTGCAGATCATTTTTAATATGGACCTGCCGCCCGTCTTCATATTTTATAGTCGTGTCAATATGAACCACGTCTGCATCTGAATAAAGAGCATTGACTATGTCCCGGTATCTTTTTTCAACAAATGCCCGGCGCAGTTTCCTTGTTCTTGTCAGTTCATCATCGTCGGCGTCAAGTTCCTTATACAGGTTGATAAATTTAATGACCTTTGCAAGCTCAGGAAGGTCCTTGTTGGCTTTTCTAATCTGCTCTTCAACAAGATCATATACCTCCTGTTTCTGGGCAAGCTCCGGATAGCTTGTATAGGTGAGCTTCTTCGTATCTGCCCAGTTTCCGACAACCGAATAGTCAATACAGATTACGGCCGTTATGTAATCCTTTTTGTCGCCTATTACCCATGAATCCTTGACATAGGGGCTGAATTTAAGGCGTGTCTCGAGATACTGGGGGGCAAACGGCTTTCCGTCTCTTAAGGTCATGACATCCTTGGTGCGGTCAAAGACAACAAGATGGCCGTCTTCATCAATAAAGCCCTTATCCCCCGAATAAAGCCATCCGTCTTTCAGTGTATTTTCCGTTGCTTCGGGATTCTTGTAATAACCGAGAAAAACCGACGGGCTCTTTGTTATTATTTCGCCCTCTTCGGTTATGCTGACTTCCGTTTCAGGTATCGGGCTCCCAACCGTGTCAAACTTTATGTCGCCGTTTCTGTGAACAACCGAAATACCCGCCACTTCCGTCTGGCCGTAAATCTGTTTCAGGTTGACTCCGAGCGAATGGAAGAAACGGAAATGATCCGGCCCCATCGCCGCGCCGCCTGTGTAAGCGTTTCTCACGCGGGTAAGCCCCAGGTTGTCTTTAAGCTTCTTCTGAACCAGAAGATAGGCAAACCACTCCAGAATCCTCCAGTAGAATGGAACATATTTCTTTGCGAATTTAAGATCCGCGACATGATAACCTATATAGGAGGCTATCTCATAAGATTTCCTTTTGATCCAGACAGCGTCGAGATATTTAACCTGGACGGTCCGGGTCATTTGCTCATACATGCGCGGAGGCGCAAACATGACATGAGGTCCTATCTCCCTTATATTCTCCTGGGAGGTCTCGGTCGATTCCGGAAAGTTTAGAGTGTATCCTATCTGAAGTCCGCATGAAATCGACATCATCTGTTCGCCTATCCAGGCAAAGGGGAGATAAGAGACGTAATCATCGGTATCTTTGCAAGGGTCAACAGTCATAAGGTTTTTCCCCATCGTAAGCATGTTGTAATGGGAAAGCAGAGCGCCTTTCGGAAGGGCTGTAGTGCCTGAAGTATAAAACAGAAGCGCAACCTCATCTCCATGCCCTTTATTGACAAGCTCTTCGAACAGGTTCGGTTTTTCCTTTTCAAGCTCCCTGCCGAGACGCATTACCTCTTTTAAACTGATAAGACAATCCTGGTCGTAATTACGCATCCCCTTGGGATCATCCCAGATAATTTTTTTCAGTTTCGGGCATTCACGGAATATGGAAAGTGCCTTGTCAATCTCCTCCTGCCCTTCTCCGACAAGGAATTTTGTATCCGAATGGTCCAGAATATACTTTACTTCATCAAGCAGGGAGTCCTGGAAAAGCCAGACTCCGACGCCTCTTGCGCAAAGGGCGCCCATTTCGGACCAGAGCCCCTCCGGACGGTTATCACCGATCATCGCAACCTTGTCGCCTTCTTCAAGACCAAGACTGATAAGCCCCAGGGCTATGTATTTTACATTTTCAAAATAATCATTCCATGTGATGGGGCGCCATATTCCGTATTCCTTCTCCCGCATGGCAACCCTCTCTTTTCCATACTTTTTCGCCTGACTGTAAAAGAGTTTGGGAATAGTCAAATCTTTTGATATTTTATCCGTTAAGCTGAAAGCCACGTTATCTCCTTGTTGCGTATAAGTCCTCTTCACCAAGATAAGCCCTGACCACCTCTGGGTTACCCTGAACCTCCTCAGGTGAGCCGTCAACAATCATATTGCCGAAATTAAGAACAAAGACATTGTCGGAAAGGTCCATTACAACCCCCATGTCATGCTCGACCAGGATACAAGTGATTTTCCACCTTTCCTCCTGGTTTACATCCAGGATGAAACGAGCCATATCCTCCACCTCTTCAAGGTTAAGCCCGGCCAGGGGCTCGTCAAGGAGCAGAAGTTCCGGCTCGAGAGCTATCGCGCGTCCCAGTTCAACCCTCTTTTGAAGACCATACGGAAGCATTCCAACCGGCTTGTGCCGGATGTGCTCTATCTCAAGAAGATCGATTATCTCCTCCTCGATAAATTTTCTGTGTTCAATTTCTTCTTTTCCCGTTTTTCCCATATAGAGAGAGCCGCTCATTATACCTGAATTATAATGAATATGGCGGCCAAGACGAATATTGTCCAGAACCGTCATGCCGCCGAAAACTTCCACTTTCTGGAATGTTCTGGCAATTCCCAGCTTCGCCCTGTTATGGGGCTTCAGTCCGTTGATTTTTTCACCCTTGTAATAAATATTCCCTTTCTGAGGATGGTAAAGACCGCTGATACAGTTCATCATAACCGTTTTGCCGGCGCCGTTTGGCCCTATAACCGAATGTATCTCGCCCTTTTTGATTTTGGTGCTTACGCCGTTCAGCGCGCATACCTTGCCGAAAAACATCTGAATTTCTTCAAGTTCCAGAAGGACTTCACC
>JAHJQU010000268.1 GCA_018819005.1 Pseudomonadota bacterium
GGGAAAAGAGCGGAAAAGCAACTGTCGGAAGCAGGCTATAATAATGTCATGGTAAAAATCGGAGACGGTTATCTGGGGTGGAAAGAGTATAGCCCGTTTGATGCAATTATCGTAACCTGCTCCCCCACGCACATACCTGAGCCATTGAAAGATCAGCTTGCCGAAGGCGGCAAAATGGTAATTCCGGTGGGAGAACACCATAGCCAGGAGCTTGTGCTTTTGACAAAAGAAAAAGGAGAAATAAAGAAAAAAAAGATTATCCCTGTCCTTTTCGTTCCAATGTTCGGTAAAGACGGAAAACGATATTGAAGGGGGAAAACCCCATGTCACACCATTTGATTAATACCAATTACACCAGGCTTATCGAAAGGCTTAACCGATTTCCCCAGGGCGCTCCATCTTCCCGTCTTCTTTACAAAATACTTGAAATCCTTTTTTCTGAAAAAGAGGCAGGGCTTGTTTCTCTTCTTCCCGCAAAGCCTTTTACGGCCGAAAAAGCCTCCGCAATCTGGAAGCTTGATATAACCTCCAGTCGTAAAATACTTGTTGAGCTGTCGGCGCGCGCGATACTCATTGATTTCAATCAGAACGGGAGCCAGTTTTACGTCCTGCCTCCTCCGATGGCCGGTTTTTTCGAATTCTCAATGATGAGAATAAGAAACGATATAAACCAGAAACTCCTGAGCGAACTATTGTATGAGTACATTAACGTCGAGGATGATTTTATCAGGTCTCTCTTTCTGCAAGGTGAAACCCAGATAGGGAGGGTTTTCGTCAATGAACCGGCACTTGACGATTCATATGAGTTGCACGTTCTTGATTACGAAAGAGCAAGTGAGGTTATCAAAACAGCTTCCCATATTGGAATAAGCGTCTGCTACTGCCGTCATAAAATGCGGCACGTGGGCCGGGCCTGCGAAGCTCCCCTTGAAATTTGCATGACGTTCAATACATCGGCTGCATCCCTTATCAAACACGGTTTTGCCCGCAAGGTTGATATACCGGAATGCATGGAACTGCTCCAGAAGGCATATGAACTGAATCTCGTCCAGTTTGGGGAAAATGTCAGAAACAGGGTAAATTTTATATGTAACTGTTGTTCATGCTGCTGTGAAGGTATGATGGTCGCACGGCGATTTGGAATGGAACATCCGGTTCATACTACAAATTATTTGCCGAAAATCAGGGACGATACCTGTACGGGTTGCGGCAAATGCGTTGATGTGTGCCCCGTAGGCGCAATCGGGCTTGTCTCTGCAGGCAATATTGAACATTCGAAATTATCAAAGGCTGATATAAATGAAGAAATCTGCCTTGGATGCGCATTATGCAAAAGGATTTGCCCTTCAGGGAGCATATACCTTGCGCATCGCAATATCAGAGTCATACCTCCCTACAACACCGTTCACCGCACTGTGGTTATGGCGATAGAACGGGGGAACCTGCATGATTTGTTGTTTGACAATAAAGTTCTTTCAAGCCACAAGGCTTTTTCATCTGTGCTTAAAACAATCCTTAAACTCCCGCCGATTAAACGGGCAATAGCATCCAAACAGATAAAATCCCGCTTTCTGGAAGCCGTCTTTTCCCGGTATAATATTTAGTTTCCATCCGAAAATGGCTCTTTGGGCCATATCAGCTTCAATTTGCTCAATTATTTTTCCCAATTATTTTTCCCCTTGACGTTTTTTAAAACCCATATTATTATCCTCACCATTAATTATTCCGGCAGCAACACAAGGCCTTTAGGGAACGGTTTCTTATAAGGCTTATGTACCGGGCCGGAAGACAGCAACATTTTTCAAGGAGATTAGTATTTTGGCAAACGGAATTGTAAAGTGGTTCAGTAACAAAAAAGGGTATGGCTTTATAGAACAGGAAACCGGTGGAGATGTATTTGTTCATCATTCCGCAATAAACGGAACCGGATTTAAGACTCTCGCAGAGGGTGACAAGGTTACCTTTGAAATCGAACAGGGAGAAAAAGGCCCTTCGGCTGTAAACGTCACAAAATTATAATTATTTAATACAAATTTTAAAAGGCATCCCGTCAAGTTGCAGATTCAGGTTGCAATTGATAACAGGATGCCTTTTTGTTTACTCAATCGAAACAGATATAAAACATCACGGGCTTGAGACTCTAAGCATCAGGCATAAATTCCTGATCTGGAAACTTTAATTGTCTGCGTTGTTAATAACAGGGTTATAAGATAGTTACATGGAAAAACAATACAAAAAAGAAGTCGACAAACGTCGCACCTTCGGGATTATCAGCCATCCGGACGCCGGAAAAACAACGCTTACTGAAAAACTCCTTCTTTTCGGAGGAGCAATCCAGTTGGCAGGAGCTGTTAAGGCACGTAAAGCTGCCCGCCATGCAACAAGCGATTGGATGGCTATTGAGAAGGAACGCGGCATATCGGTAACGACTTCGGTCATGAAGTTCAATTACCGCGATTTTGAAATTAACCTTCTCGACACACCGGGTCACCAGGATTTTTCAGAAGACACTTACAGGGTGCTTACGGCTGTTGACAGCGCTCTGATGGTTATAGACAGCGCCAAAGGAGTTGAACCTCAGACAAAGAAACTGATGGAAGTTTGCAGGATGCGAAATACTCCCATCATAACTTTCATAAACAAGATGGACAGGGATGGCCTTAATCCTCTTGATCTTCTTGCAGACATAGAAGACAGGTTGCAGGTGGAATGTGCTCCCTTATCATGGCCTGTCGGAATGGGAAAAAACTTCAAGGGAGTTTATAATATTTACCGCAAAGAGCTCCATCTCTTTACTCCCGGAAAAACAACACGGATTCAGGAAGGTATTATTATAAACGACCTTTCTGACCGGAGACTTGATGAAATACTTGGGAGTGACGCAGAGAGACTCAGGGAAGATATTGATTTGCTCGAAGGCGCCGCTACACCCTTTGAACACAAGCATTATCTTAAAGCAAACCAGACACCGGTCTTCTTCGGGAGCGCCGTAAATAACTTCGGCGTAAAAGAGCTTCTTGACGCGTTCGTTGAAATGGCTCCGGCGCCGCAGCCAAGGGCTGCCGTGGAACGCGCCGTTTCGCCGTATGAAGAATCCTTTTCGGGTTTCGTATTCAAAATCCAGGCAAACATGGATCCCGCGCACAGAGACCGCATAGCTTTTCTTAGAATATGTTCGGGAAAATTCAATCGTGGAATGAAGGTAACCCATCACC
>JAHJQU010000269.1 GCA_018819005.1 Pseudomonadota bacterium
TCAGATAACCGCAATCATGGGACCTTCGGCAGGTGGTGCGGTTTACAGCCCGGCTCTGACAGACTGGATATTCATGGTTGAAAAAACCAGCCACATGTTCATTACCGGTCCGGAAGTCATAAAAGCCGTCACCCGTGAAGTAGTCAGCACGGAAGATTTAGGCGGCGCGATGACCCATAATTCCAAAAGCGGTGTGGCTCATTTTTCAGCCGCCGATGACTCGGCCTGCCTGGAGATGATCAGGGAGTTAATGAGTTTTCTTCCCCAGAACAACATGGAAGATCCTCCGCGTGTTTCACCATCAGATGATCCGGGGAGGCGGGACGAATCCTTAAGAGACATTGTTCCCTCTGACCCTAACAAACCCTATGACATCAGGGACATTATCCGATCCAATATGGATGACAGGTATTTTTTTGAAGTACATCAGCACTGGGCCAGAAATATCGTGGTTGGATTCGGGAGGCTGGACGGAATGCCTGTCGGCGTTATAGCCAATCAACCTAATGTCATGGCCGGATGTCTGGATATTGACGCATCGATAAAAGGCGCCCGATTCGTCAGGTTTTGTGACGCGTTTAACATACCTTTGATCGTATATGAAGATGTTCCGGGATTCCTTCCGGGTTCGCATCAGGAACATGGCGGCATTATAAAACATGGCGCAAAGCTGATATACGCGTTTTGCGAGGCAACCGTGCCCCGGATTACCGTGATTACCCGGAAAGCTTATGGCGGAGCTTACATTGTAATGAATTCCAAACATATCCGGGGCGATGTCAACTTAGCCTTTCCGGGAGCAGAGATCGCTGTGATGGGTGCTGATGGCGCTGTAAACATCATTTCCCGCAGGGAGATCAAGGCAGCATCCGATCCCGAGGCTGAACGAAAACGTCTGATCGAAGATTATCGGGATAAATTTTCCAATCCCTACAGGGCTGCTGAACTGGGATATATTGATGATGTCATCGACCCGGCAGATACAAGGATGCAACTGATTCAATACTTAAAAATGCTCAGAACCAAACGGGATGTGAATCCCGCAAAAAAACACGGGAACATGCCCCTTTAAAGAGGAAGCGGATATAAATGTCTCTGGATCAACTTTTTGAACAGATCAAAAATATATTTCAAGGGCGCGGCCAGCCACACGGAGCCCAACCTCCTGTTACAGTTCAATCGGCACAAAAAGAGACACAGCCGGTTCCTGATATGGATACTGTAGCGGCCATTGCCGCAGCTCTTCATTTATCCGGTAAGACGGAATCAGCGGCAAATAAGGATTCAGAAATAGCTGCAGCCATTGCCGCATCCCTTCATTTGCATTTAACGACGAGCGCCGATGCAGCGTATGGAAGTGATAAGAAAAGCGATGCGCAGTCACCCTGGAGTCATTATGGCAGGGAACAGATCCAAAATGTACGTTTTCAGATATTTAACAGACCGGTATCATCTGAAAAGAGTATTTTGATTAGACAGCGATAGAATGATAAAAAGAAATGAGCACATCTTTTTAATTATATTTATAAGGATATCCAATGAAATATCAACTTGAAATCAATCAGAAAAACTTTGATGTTACCATCAGCAGCGTTTCAGGAAACATGGCCAGGGTAGTAGTTAACGGAGAATCCTATGATGTCAGGATCGGAAAGTCGCCGGATCGACCCATGGCGGCGGTCCAGCCGGCAATAACTCAATCAGCGCCGGTTCATACAGATCTACCAACCCAGGTGCCGGAAGCAGTCTCCGTGATTGCTCCCTTGCCCCCAGCAGTCCCGGTTGAAGGCGAGCCCATATTGGCGCCTATTCCAGGGTTGATTCTTGATGTAAAGGTAGCGGTCGGAGAAACGGTAACCGCCGGTCAGGCCGTAGCGATTATTGAAGCCATGAAAATGGAAAACAGTATAGCTTCGCATGTGTCCGGCACAGTTCGGAATATTCGGGTTCAAAAAGGCTCTCAAGTCTCGACCAGAGAGGTTATTATGATTATCGGGTAAGTAAATGAGCAAACCAGAGAAATGCGCCTTGTCAATAACCACAAGAGAGGAGTTAAAAGAATGATTTTATCACAAAATGTCAATATTAAAAAAATCCTGTATGCAACAGACTTATCGGACAATGCGCGCTATGTATTTGCCTATGCGGTAAGTCTTGCTGTAAAATATTCCGCAGGTATAACAATGCTCCACGTGGTGCACGAAATTCCCGGATTTGCTGACAGGAGCGTGGCCGGCTATATAGATGCCGACAGATGGGAGCAGATAAAGAAGCGCCATTTGGATGACGCCTATAATGCCATGATCGGTAAAAGGAGAGAGCATTTGGCCATCAAGGAAGCACTCGACCAGTTTGCTGAAAAAACTCAGAGCGCTGAAGGAGCTTCTGAATTCAGTTTCGATGAAATAATAGTGGAAATCGGAAATCCGGTTGAGCTTATACTTGAAGTGGCAGACAACCGAAATTGCGACATTATCGTAATGGGGAAAACCGGGCAGGGCCTGATAGAGGGCGCCTTGATGGGCAGCACAGCCACACGTGTGGTTCGCCGATCTAAAAAGCCGGTTCTGGTGATCAGAAACCCTGATTAAAAAGTCCGATAATTTACAGAAAAAGTTACAGACCTGATTTAAAAAAATCTTCTGTTTCAGTTAAAGAACCGGGCTTACGGGTGGATCTTGCCGGAGAAGTTCCTTCTTTAAAGCATTCAAGAATTGTCTTTTTTGACTCCGGTATGGCAAGGAGGCCGGTTTCGGCGTCGATTTCTGCATATTCAATTCCTTCTTCCGGCACCAGAAAATCTCTCACTGGCTTATTCTCTAAAGCCTGCTGCATGAAATCAAACCATATAGGGCCGGCAGCCACCGCCCCTGTTTCCGATCTTCCAAGCGAAGTCAATTCATCGGAACCGACCCACACTCCTGTGATATAGTCAGGTGTATAGCCTATGAACCATGCATCGTAAGTATCGTTGGTTGTGCCGGTTTTCCCGGCAACAGGCCTGTTAAGCGCGAGCATACGCTGGCCGGTTCCGTATTTAACAACGCTTTCAAGAAGACTGGTCATTATATAGGCTGTATTTTTTTCAATTACCTGTTCGATTGAAGGTTGCACTTCTTCAAGAATATTTCCGTCCCTGTCAACAACCCTGCTGATAAATACCGGCTGAACGAGGTTGCCCAGGTTTGCAAAAACCGAATAAGCCCCAACAAGCTCAAGCAAAGATACTCCGGAAGAGCCAAGAGCTATTGACAGGTCTCTGCTTAAGCTGGAGGTGATGCCGAGCTTTCTCGCATAATCTATTGCATAGCCAACCCCGATATCTCTTAATATCTTAATCGTGACAATGTTACGGGAATGTGCAAGGGCATCACGAAGAAGCGTAGGCCCGTAGAAAGTATCCTTGTAATTCTTGGGTTTCCAAGACTGTTCAGTTCTGGAATCTTCAAAAACAATCGGAGAATCAATTATTACGCTTGACGGGGTATATCCTTTATCTATAGCTGCCGCATAAATTATTGGTTTGAAAGCTGAACCGGGCTGCCGTTTGGACTGGATCGCTCTGTTGAACTGGTTTTTTGCAAAATCTCGTCCACCGACCATTGCTTTAACATGACCGGTCCCGGCTTCCATGCATAGAATTGCAGATTCAACCTTTGGCTCCTGGTCAAGGGATAACGTCCATAACTCTTTGTGTTTTTTATCTTTGATTCTGTTTATTGTCTTGACAAGAATCAGATCGCCAACTCTTAAGGTTTTACCGGAATCCGGTTTTCGGGCCCACCGCATCTCCTCTGAATTGATTAATCCATATATGTTTCCAATACGGACCATAACGGTATTGTTCTTGTCATTTACTGTTGTTACAATACCGCTTATTGTCATTCCTTCTTCTAAAGGCTTTTCATTCAGCTTTGTTGCAATCTCATTTGAAAGAGAGTCTATTTCACCGGGCTGAAGGTGTTTTAATGGACCTCTGTAACCCTGACGTCTGTCAAGTTCATACAATCCCTTTTCCAATGCCTTGTGAGCCGATATCTGCAAGTCATAATTTGCAGTCGTATAGATATTAAGCCCTCCGTAAAGTATATCTTGCCCATATTTTTGTTCGATATAACGCCTTATATGTTCAGAGAAATGAGGCGCTACTTCCATAAACAGATTTTGTTTGGATGTCAGTTCTATCTTTGCATTTATAGCTTCATCATGCTGGGCTTTTGTTATGTGTTTTTCTTGCAGCATCCTGTTCAAAACGTATATCTGGCGTTGCCTGGCTTTTTCCATATTCTTAAAGGGAGAATACCTCGATGGTGCCTGAGGCAATCCGGCAATAATAGCACACTCGGAAAGTGTCAAATCCACAACAGATTTTCCGAAGTATTTCAAGGAAGCTGCTTCAACTCCATAAGCGCCGTGGCCGAGATAAATCTGGTTTAAATATAAAAACAGTATTTCATCTTTAGTAAAAGTTTTATCAATTTTATAAGCAAGTATTGCTTCCTTAAATTTTCTTCTGAAACTTTTTTCAGGTGTCAGAAGAAAAGATTTGGTGACCTGCTGAGTAATGGTGCTTCCTCCCTGGACAATTGCGCCTGCCCCAACATTTTTAATAACTGCCCTGATTATACTCTGAATGTCTATCCCTTTATGCGTGTAAAATCTTGAATCTTCGGCAGAAAGGAAGGCATCTTTCAGCATGGGAGGGATTTTGGACAAGGGCACTATTTTTCTATATTCTTTATAAAATTCAGCGATTACTCTATTATCGTCCGAATATACGGTAGTAACTGTTGGAGGATTGTAATTGGCAAGCGATGATATCTTGGGGATTTCCCAGGTAAGATGCAAATAAATACCGAGCATTATGACAAATATTAACAAGACTGAAAACAGGGTTGCCCAGGCAGCCCATCTGGATATTTTACCCCGATGGTGACTGGCACGGGTTTTCAGAATCTTTGAAACCTGTTTTCTTTTTGACATCATGTTAAAAAACTCCACAAAATATGGTCATATAAA
>JAHJQU010000270.1 GCA_018819005.1 Pseudomonadota bacterium
AGTCATTATGCAGGTAACTGTTGACCACAGGGGCGGTGATGTATTCGGCCAGCGCCTTGACTTCTCCGGCCGCATCGGCCTGGGAAACCCCGCCGCCGGCAACGATTACGGGATATTTAGCCCTGGTAATAAGCTTCGCCGCCGTTTCGAGATCTTTCATGGAACCCGCTCCCCGACTGATCACCGGCGTTTCGTAAATTTCGTCTATGCATTCACCATAAAAGAAATCCCGTGGAATATTGAGCTGGGCAGGGCCGTTGAGGTTTTTTGCCATATAAAAAGCGCGCCGGGCCAGCTCAGCCATACGTTCGGGTCGGTTGACCCGGACCTGGTAAACGGTCTGCTTTTCAAACATGGCCATTTGGTCCAGTTCCTGAAACCCGCCGGTGCCGATTCCCATGGAACCGGTTTCAGGTGTGAGAGCGACCACCGGAGAATGTGCCCAGTAAGCAGCAGCCATAGCCGACACGAAATTGGCGGCACCGGGTCCATTCTGCCCGATACAGATCTGGGGTTTGCCGGTCACCCGGGCCAGGCCGTCGGCTGCGTGTGTGGCGGCCTGCTCGTGGGCCACCGGAATAAAACGGATGCCCGCATCCGGAAAAAGATCCAACGCATCCATATACGCCGAACCGACAATACCAAAAGCGTATTTTACGCCTTCGGCAACCAGTGTTTCTACCAGCGCTTCGCTGGGCGACATTTTCTGTTTGCTCATTTATTTTTTCTCCTCACTGATGATCACAAATTTATGAGTGTACATAAATGAAACCTTCGTAAAAAGTCAATTATTCACACTAAAGCACAACGGCACGAAGAAAGGCCAATTGAAAACATCCGGATTTTTCTTTGTGTTCTCAGTGATCTTTGTGTGAGAACGACTTCGTACGAGTCCATCATAAATGACGCTCTCGTAAAAAGTCAAATGTCTTTCAGCAGGACGTTCGCCGGGGACTTTTCAATGGTCTCGGCAAACTCCCTCAATCTCCCGGACAGGGCTTTGAAGGAATCTGTCCGGGCGGTGGGGATGGTGTCGATTCCCTTGTTTTCAAGGGCCTGCAAGATGAACGAGATGCTGAAGGCGTTAATGTCACGGGCCGGTTGATAGGCGGCCTCTTCGCTGTTTTCAAGTATTGCGTCTGTTATCAGGCCGCACCCTGCAAGATCGTAGAGAATCTCCTGAACAAGACGGACCGGGATATCGAGGGCAGCGCATATCATTGATACGGTCATGGGTTTATTCCCCTGGATGAAATTCATAACAAGCAGGTGGGCGATCTGCAGACTCAGGAGCCTCCTGAAGAAAGGGCTGATCTTTTTTCTGTCCGGCTCGAACTCGTACGCATCGACATTCTGGAGTGCATAGGATACCTCGGCACCAAAGAGCATGATGAACCAGCTGAGCTGCAACCATATCAGAAACAGGGGAAGCGCGGCGAAGCTGCCGTAAATGGCATTGTATTTGGCTACTCCGACCTGGAAAATAATGTAAAACTTTTGAACAATGACGAAGATTGTTCCTGCAGCAATGCCTGCGATAAGACCGGAAAAGAGAAGCACTTTATTGTTGGGCATGAAGATATAGACAAATGCAAAAAGTATCCAGACGAGACAGTAGGGAATAATTTTTATAATGAGTGTGATCAGCGGGCTGAATACGCCCAGCAGAGCTATTTTCTGAGTTATTTGATTAAGATTTGTTGCTATCAGGACTGTAGCACTGCTGGACATTATTAAAAGGATAGGGCCCACGAGAACTATTGACAGATAATCACTGAATTTTCTTCCAAGAGAGCGGGCTTTCTTTATTCCCCAGATATCATTGAAGGATTCTTCAATCTGACTCAGAACATTCACGACCGCCCAGAGGAGAACAACTACCCCTACACCGGCTATTATTCCACCCTTGGTGTTTTGCAGCATGCTGCGGGAGAACTCGATTACCTGCATTATCACCACTTCCTGGCTGGAAAACTTTTCGATTAGCTGTGCCTCGAGGTGCTTCTGGAGGCCGAATCCCTTGGCAACCGCAAAGGCCATTGCCATGATCGGAACTATGGAGAGCAGTGAGTAGAACGTCAGGGCGGAGGCTCGAAGCGGGCATTTGTCATAGATAAATTCTTTCGCTGCAATAATGACGACCCTCAGGTATTTAATTAGAAACCTTCTTCCTTTCGTAAGATCCCTGAGGCGTATTCTCCAGATGCCCTCTCTGATAAATTCGATAAAATCAAATACCTTGCGCATCGGATCTTTCATTAATCAGTTCCTCCTATTTTGTGACAAAAGTAACAGCAATCATATCGCGGCAACAATCCGCTTAAGACCTTCTATCAGTTTTCCTTTTTCCGTCAGGCAGGAAATCATTATATGCGTCCCCTGCTCACAGTCATAAAAATAGCCGGGATGAACAAGAATTCTTTGATTTTTCAAGAGATGCAGAACAAGATCTTCTTCATCTTTCCATGTTTCGATTTCCGAAAAAAGATAATGCCCTCCGTCGGGCCGGCGTACTTTAATGCCAGGGTTTTTGGAAAGTAATTCAAGGGCAAGATCAATACCAGACCTAAACCTTGTACGCATTTGTTCAACGAAACCCATACCTTCAGCAAAGATTACGGGAAGCATGGACTGCACCAGATAATTTGCCCCAAGATATGTATCGTTTAAGAGTTCAAGTCTTTTTTCATAATCTTTGATGCCGGAGCCGCTTAAAGCAATCCATCCGAGTTTCAAATCAGGAAGCCCGAACATCTTCGAAATGCCATTAAGGTGAAAGACAGGCAATTCCGGATGCAATGCGCCAAAAGGAGGAATATTTGTGACTCCGCAGGGAAATTCAGAAAACACTTCGTCGCATATAACGGGAAGTCCGAGACCGCGCAGTGCGGGAAGAGCTTCTTTAACAACCATTCCGGTCGGGTTATGAGGTGATACAACTATGACTCCTCTGGTCCTGTCGTCAGACCCGGAAATTAAACTGTCTGCCTTAATTTGCCAGCCATTATTTTCATCCATGTCATAAGCGCGCAGTTCAACATGATGGATGGCGGCAAGATGCTCAAAAAGGGGATAGCTTACCCTGGGAGCAAGCAGATTATCACCCGGATCTGCAAGGAGCGCAAACAGCAGGCCGTACGATTCGCTTGTGCTCGCCGTGATAAAGATATTATCAGCCGCAAGTTCGATTGCAGGAATGCGGCCCATGTAATAATCGGATATGACCCGCCTTGCGGAAGCAAGCCCCTTTGGATCAGGATCATATCTTCGCTCACTCCAGTACGGTTCAGCAGCCTTTTTCAAAATACCGGGAGGGAAGATCAGCCCTTCAATGGTTGGATTGCTTCCCGCAAGATTTATAAAATCCCTTTCCTTTTCAGCCTTCCGGAATTCAATCTCTATCCTGTTTGTTGCAAAATCAAACTCAGAAAAAAATCCTGCCATTTGAATCCTTACCGTCAGTTTTTGCGATCCATTAATAAATCAAAGCCTTAATGAATTATCCGGCTGTAAGCAGCGAGGTATCAGGAATCCAGAATCCAGAATCCAGAAGCCGGGAGTGAGTCCCCTGCATAAGATCAGATCGAGAGTCATATCAGGCGGGATATGTTTTCTATGCCTTTCTTCTGAATTCTGATTTCTGGCTCCTGAATTCCATCTGTTTCCCCTACCAGTGAGGCTGATTTCCAATGCGATGACCCATGACTTCAAGGGTCTCATGCACCACGAGAAAAGCTCCCGGGTCTATTTCCCGGACTATATCTTTAACTCTTGGAAGCTCTCTGAATGTAATAACGGTATAAAGGATATTTTCATCCTGTCCTGAATATGCGCCCTGTCCCTTAATAAAAGTGACACCCCGCACGATCTCTTTGAGAATTTTCTGGCTGATCTCCTCCCATTTCGGGGATATTATAATAACCGCTTTCCTCTGGCTGAGTCCGGTTAAAACCACTTCAACAATTCTTGAGGAGACATACATGTAAACCAGCGTGTAAAGCGCTGATTCAAGTGAGAAGAAGATCGCTGCTGCCGTGAGCACAATAATATTGAAAGCAAGAATCGTGCTTCCTACACGAATAGAAAATCGGTTAAGAAGTACAACGGAAAGTATGTCTGTTCCTCCGGCTGAACCCTTTGATTTCAATATTATTCCGGCTCCGACCCCTGTAAGAATTCCGGCAAAAAGCGCGCTTGAAATCTTATCCTGTACCGGAAGGGGAACATTTACCCATTCAACCATAGCGGAAAAAATTACCATTCCGACTATGCTGTAATAAAAGAACCTCCGGCCAACGAACTTCCAGCCGATGAAAAAAAGAGGGATGTTCATAACAAAATAGAGCCCGCTTACCGGTATAGACGGAAAAAGATAGTGAACACCAAGGGCAAGACCCGTAAGTCCGCCGCTTACAAATTTATGAGGTATGATAATTCCGTTTAAAGCTATAGCAACAAGTGCACTTCCAAGGCAGATAAGAAGCAGGTTGTAACTGATTTGCTTAATCGAGTCTGTTCCGAATGCAGTGCTTTCCGGTAAATCAGTGCTGGAACCACCTTTTTTTTTATTAATTATTTTATCGTCCATATCTGGCACCTCATTATTTCCTGTTATGAACACTATTGCGTTTCCAATCAGGAAATCGGCAATTTTGGGCAAGCTCAAGGAAATCAAGGGATTGCGCAGAGACATACGCATAGTACGTCGCACAAGAAATCCCGCAGATTGACACCGAGATCGCTCAAAAGGGCCATTTCCGGATGGATCTAACTGCTAAAAATATAAACGATGCATAGTAGTTTGGCAACCAAAATGAATTTTCAACTTGTTCTCTATCTTCCTTGACACTCAACCCCTTTTTTTTTATAAGGATTTATAATCGCAAATGTCATATTGAACCGAAACTCCGCTTGCCAGCCTCTTTGCCTGCGGCGGGGAGTTTCAATAATATATGCTCATAAAAACAATATGTTTTGCCAGAGATCTCAACGGAGAATATCCATGAAAAGACTTATCGTCCTATTACTGACTGTTTTGATTCTTTCGCTCCTGTTTCAAACCGTATCTTCGGCTGCAGACTTTCGGAAAACAAAAATTGCGGTTCTCGACTTTCAGCTTCAGGGGGAAGGATTTGAAACTAAGGACATGGGCATAATTGTAGCAGAATGGTTTATCACGGCTCTTGTCAAGGCCGGCCGTTTTGAAGTTATTGAACGGGGATTAATACAAAAGCTTTTGGAAGAACAGAAGCTTTCCATGACCGGCATTGTTGATGCATCCACTGCAACCCAGATAGGCTAAGTTTCTCGGAGTTAAAACCATAATAAGCGGCTCGGTTATGAAGCTGCAGAACGTAATTGAAATAAATGCCAGAATAATAGATGTGGAAACTGCTTCAATAATAGCAGCCGAAAACGTCAAAAGTACCGCTGCCGTCAGGCTTCAGGACCTGATTGTCCAGATGTCTGAAAAAATAATAAAAAACTTCCCGCAGGAAGGCTATATTGTCAATAAGTCCGATTCAAAAGTAACCATCGACTTAGGACGAATGGCAGGTGTTAAAGAAGCAATGGAATTTTCTGTGTATAAAGAAGGTAAAATAATCAAACATCCCAAAACCGGAGCAGTAATAGATGTTCAGCGGATAGAAACAGGTAAGATAGTAATTACCAATGTAAGGGAAAAAATCGCAGATGGGGAAATTCTTAATGAGGAAACCCCGGGCTCTATTTCCTACGGACAGCTTGTCAGTTCTATGGTCGGAAATCTGCAACCGGTACCGAAAGAGATACCTCCAGACGCCGCTCTCGAAAAAGCTCTTTCGTCACCAACACGGCCACCTAAAAAAGGTAACAGCCCGGGCGAAGTTGCCGGCATGCTGAGATCTTCCAGCCTGGACGACAAGGCAGACGGCGCCAAAATTGTTACAAAGCTATACAAAAGCGACCATAAACTTCTGGATATAGTCAATGATGAACTGTTGAAGGGATATAACAGCAATACGAAAGACAGAAATTATGTCGAAGCAATGGCATGGCTTTGCAACGCGCTCGGGGCATCAGGGCAGGCCAAGTATGCTTCAACTCTTGAAAAGGTTTCAAAAGATGCTCCAAACAGAAGGCTGAAAAAAATACGCACTTAAGAATTTGAGGCATTTGAAATAGATTGATACTTTGACATTTCTCAAATCAAATAATATTCTCCTTGTTCATCCACTCGGTTATAAAAAAGAGGCTGCCGGGAAAGACATATCAAGAATATCAAGCATCATCCCGCCGATCGGGCTTGCAGGCATAGCGGCATATCTGGAAAACCGGGGTATTGATGTTTCAATTATAGACTGTTACGCAAGACCGGATTCAGATCGCCTCATTCATGATTACCTTAAAAGTGAAAAACCTGCATTCCTGGGGCTAAGTTGTACCACATCAACTTTCCTTGACGGAGTGAGAATAGCAAAACAGGCAAAGAGCATTCTTCCGGATATACGGGTCGTTTTCGGCGGAGCCCATGTTTCTGCCCTTAAGGAAAGGATTTTAAAGGATTTTCCTGTCATAGATTTTACTGTTATCGGTGAAGGAGAGGAAACTCTTGCTGAATTAATAGAAAAAAGCGGAGAAAATCCAGCCTCTGTTACGGGTATAATATACAGGGAATCGGACGGGGAGATAAGATTTACCGGCCGCAGGGCAAAAGGACTTGATCTTGATACGCTTCCTTTTCCTTCATATGAAAAGCTTGAAGGTTTCCCCGATGCCTACAAGGCCTTCCTTTTTAATTATCCGAAAGCTCCAAGTTCAAGCTGCATTACAAGCCGCGGGTGCCCCTATGCATGCAGTTATTGTGATCGTTCAGTTTTCGGCCGATCTTTCCGGTACAATTCCGCCGAATACATGTACGAGCATGTGCGTTATCTTAAAGAGCGCTTCGGTGTAAAGCACATCATTTTTTATGATGACCAGTTCACATTCAAGAGAGAAAGAATAGTCGATTTTACACGGATGATGATTGACCGGCCGCAAAGAGTTTCTTTTAATTGCGTTGTCAGGGCAGAACATATCGATTACGATATCCTCCTGATGCTCAAGGAAGCCGGCTGCTGGATGATCAGCCTTGGAATAGAAACAGGCGATGAAGAGCTTCTTGCCCGGCACAGGCAAAACCCGAACCTTTCTCTGCTTTCTGAAAAACTTCATCTGATAAAAAAAGCCGGCATACGCACCAAGGGACTGTTCATGATAGGACTTCCCGGTGAAACAGAGGCCGGAATCAAAAAAAGCATGAAATACGTATTTTCAAATCCGATTGACGAATTGAATGTTGCAAAGTTCACCCCCTTTCCCGGCTCTCCTATTTACGAAAAGATACATGAACTTGGTGAATTCAACGAAGATTGGGAGCTGATGGACTGCATGAACTTCCTTTTTATTCCAAAGGGCATGACCAAAGAACAGCTTGAAGAACTTTTTAAAAATTTCTATAAAAAGCATTTCATGCGGCCGAAGGTATTATTTGAATATGCGAGCATGCTGCGGCGTTCACCCGACAGCTGGGTCCGGTTTATGCGCAATTTGCCGGATTTTCTCAAATTTGCCAGAAGCGATATAAGACTTGGGAATTGAAGGCAGGAGGGGCATTCGCAAATTAATTTCATAAGTGAGGTTTAACATTGAAAAATCTCTTGACCTTTTTCCGGGAAAACGACAAATTTGCCGGTCATTCCGGAATAGAGCTTCTTGAAATTTCGGAAGGCCGGGCAAAAGCAGTGATGAAAATCAAAAAACATCATCTTAACGCCGTCGGCAGCGTTCACGGGGGAGCGATTTTTACGCTTGCCGATTTCGTTTTTGCGGTGGCATCCAATTCCCACAGGACGGTTGCCGTAGCTATAAATGTAAGCATATCATATCTGAAAGCGGCAAACAAAGGCCGCCTTTTTGCAGAAGCAAAGGAGATAGCCATTAATCCGAAGCTTGCATCGTACACGGTAAATGTCACGGATGAGCAGGGAAATCTGATAGCAATTTTTCAGGGGATGGTTTACAGGAAAAAGGAGCCTATTTTGTAACTATTCAGCCACAGATTCACACAGATGAACGCAGATAGATTTAAATACAAAGAAATAACAGATATTATTCTGAGAAGATTTATAACTGCCCAGGTGGATAGGCTGTAAGAGGTAGTCGAGTGCGATCACGCGAAACTCCGGGTTTTTAACTGGAGGAGGCAAAAAAGGTTCCGGGTGAACGGAAACGGTCCATGTGCATAAGCTAAAAGTCTTCAGCCTACAGTCTAAATATCCTGAGTAATTATAATAAAAGAAAAAATATTAGTGATGATCAGCGTAGATCAGTGGCCAAGTGGTTACGCTATTTTAACTTAATCACATTCCCATGAACTTTGCGGCTATGTTCTTCATAATTTCATTCGTGCCCGCAAAGATAGACATAACCCTGACATCACGCCAGGCCCTTACAATCGGACACTCTTCAGATATCCCGAAATCACCGAAAAGATCAAGGCACCTGTCGGCAACCCTTCTGACCATCTCCGTTGTCCAGTACTTGGCCATGGAGGTTTCAATTATTATGCTTTTCTTCTCCATATGGTCAGCTATGAGCTTGTCCACAAATATTCTTCCTATTTTAACTTCTGTCGCCATCTCGACAAGAGCAAACTGTACAGCCTGTGATTTTGTTATGGGCCTTCCGGAAACAAGGGTTTTTTTGCAGTAATTCATCGTAGCGTCAAGAATATACTCTGCAGCGACAACGGCTCCGATAGCCGTAACGAGGCGTTCCTGCTGGAGCTTATCCATCAGCATGTAAAAACCACCCCCGATTTCCCCGAGCCGGTTCATTGCAGGAATCCGGCAATTGGTAAAGAAAAGTTCCGCTGTATCCTGGCTGTGAAAGCCCATCTTTTCAAGCTGGCGCCCCCTTGAAAAACCCGGAGTCCCGGATTCAACAACATACAGGGATATTGCCTGGTAAGCATTTCCGACAGAAGGGTCTCTTGCCGCAACAATAACCAGGTCGCAGTTTATTCCGCTTGAAATGAATGTTTTTGAACCGTTTATTATAACTTCACCATTCTGTTCAACAGCAGTTGTCGCCATACTTGAAAGATCGCTTCCTGCCCCAGGTTCAGTCATGGCAATGGCAGTTACGCACTCTCCCGATACGCATCCCGGAAGGTATTTTTTCTTTATTTCTTCAGATCCGAATGCATCTATATACGGAACGACCACATCAGTGTGCAGCATGGTTATCAGGCCGGTATGGTTCGTCCTTGCCATTTCTTCAGCCGCAATTACCGAATAAAGAAAATCACCTCCCATTCCGCCATACTCCGGAGAAACAGACATGCACAAAAAACCGTTTTCGCCCATTTTCCTCCAGGCGCTTTTAGG
>JAHJQU010000510.1 GCA_018819005.1 Pseudomonadota bacterium
TCAAATAATCTTTTTCGTACATACAGCTTACAATGTGCCATTGCCAGAAAGGAAAATACAAAGAATATGTTCGAACGCGCTCACCCCCCATTTCCTGAATGACGATCTCTGCATCGTTTTTCGGCAGTGTTTGAAGGCGAAGCTTTTCTTCCGGCAATTCGATTGAGGAACCGAGCACTTTGAGGCTGTCGTCAGTGACCAGTAAATGGACCATATGCAACTTTTTACTGATGGCTTTTATTTCCTCAATCGACTCATTTTTCAACGCAGCGATCATTTCTGAATCATTTTCCAGCCTTAGCTCCATCAGGTAATTCATATGGCCTTCAAGGATCTCAAGACCCAGGCCTGAAGCCAGCCTGAGTTCTGATTCGGCTTTTTTTTCGATGAATGAAAAAAGCGGTGGTGTCAGATAGCGGACAAATACTACAGAAAGGGTAATGCCAACTGTCAACACAGGGAGTATAATGGATAAAAGAATCCTTTTTCTAAAAAAAGGCTGCGCTCTTTTCACAAGCAGTTTCTTCCTTTTGTTCTTTAGAATTTAGGCGGCGCGGTCTGCATTGTAGTGGGATAAACGATCTGTTTTTCCCCGTTTTGCCACTGAATCAGGATGGGGTTGTGTCCGATCTGTTTTCCCGAAGGATCGACCTTAAACCGCCCGATCACAGTCACTGTGTCGTACGATGAAATAAAGTCTCTTATCTTCTTTTGATCAAACGATTTGTTTTGAGTTATCGCTTTTTCGATAATCTCGCAGGAAGCGTATGCAGACCCTGCATGATATGAAGGAATAATATCGGTAAACGCTTTGTAATCCACGATAAATTTTTTCGTTCCCGGAAACGGGATTCTCTCATCCGGTTCCCATTGGAAGGGACCAAATACACCTTCAGCCATATTCCCTGCCTGCTTATGAAATTCGGGATACGAGGGAGCGATTGTTATACCGACAACCTTTGGCCGGTATTTTGCCTGCTCCATCAGATTGAGGAGCAGATAACCATCCGCCGGGTAAGCAGACAGCAGTATTCCGTCCGGATTGACGGCCCTGGCCTCTGATAACAGTCCAGTGAGATCCGTTTTTCCTGTTTTATATCCTTTGCTGAAAGCCACCTTCAATCCGAATCGTTTTGCCCAGGATTCGACACCTGCCGCGACGTCGATATTGAAAGATGAATTTTCGTAAAGAACAGCAACGGACTTAAGGCCATTTCGCGCCATCAGGTCGAGCAGCCCTATGAAATAGCGGTTCGCTGTCGCGTACATTCCAAAAACGTTTTTGTAGCCGCGCTCCCAGATCTTTTCTCCCGAAGCTCCGCTGGCAAGCATCACGTAACCATGCTTTTCACTCACTTCAGACGCAACCAGGGTAAGAGGTGTTCCATAAGGGGAAAGGACCAAATCCACCTTATCCCCTTTAATAAGCTTCTCATAAAACTGGCGCACCAGTTTCTCATCGCTTTTGTCATCATAAAGTAACAGCTCAACAGGTCGCCCGAGAAGTCCTGCTCGCTGATTGATCTGGCTTTCCCAGAGCTTATATCCGCCCTGAATCATGGCGGAAGGTTCTTTGTATTTTCCCTCCAGAGAAACCGTTGCACCGATGCGAAAAGGTTTTGTTTCAGCGCTTGAATCTGAAACGGGGATCAGGTAAAGACATAATATTGCAATTATTATGATTCTTAAGATGACCTGTTTCATCAGGAATCTCCCTTGCAGAGAATTTATTATTTTTGTTTTATATAACCTTTATAAGACGGCCTAAAATTTGTCAACAGAGGTAAAAATTGCACAACTTATTACGATATCGTCAAGAATGACGGACTCGTTGAGAGTCGTTCTCACACAAAGAAAAACCTGAATGTTTTCAACAAGCCTTTCTTCGTGCCTTCGTGTGAAAAATCGACTTTTTTTACAAAGCCGTCAAAAATTGCCTGAAAGAAAATATTGATTGAGCTTGCTGTTATTTGTGGTATATGTCGGCTATGATTACTAATGAAAATGAAACAACAGATTATTCTATTCGGAAACTTGCCAAAGTAAAAGATGACAAGAAGATTTTTGGTGTTTGCGGCGGGCTCGGTAAATATACCCCGGTTCCGTCATGGCTCTGGCGGGCAATATTTATTATAACTACTTTCTGCGGCGGTATCGGTCTGGTTGTCTATATCGTTTTAGCTGTATGTATGCCGAAAGAAAAATGAGAAAAAGATTAAAGGCCCAGGGAAGCGACAGAGCAAATAACCCTGTTTGTACTGCCTGCCCATTGGAATCATATTGCGTTAATGTGTTTCTCTGTTTAAAAATTTGTTTACGGATGCAAACTATCTATAATCCCTGAATGGTTTTTCCCTTTGGATGCCGGACAGAGTAAGCCAGTTTTTTGATAACTGCCTTACCGGCCTCAACATCAACAAGCCATTTAAGTTTACCGCTTTCTGAATCATAAACAGCGCCTGACGATTCAATCAGCTTAACAACGATATCTTTGTTTTTGGAGATCGGCACCTGGTCTTCTATCGATACTTTTACTGCCGCCTTCTTATTGTTTTTTACCTTAATTTCAAAGGCAAAAGTTCTTTCTACATCGCTGCTTAAAAGTTTATCTTCCGTAAAATCTTTCAGGGATTCACGGGAAACCGTTATGTTCTGATCCCGGCCCAGGGAAATTATAAGAGTCTCTTCTGAAGTTGCGGGATTTAAATATGACTGACCTATATAGGAATTTTCAAAATATATATTGGATTGGCCGGCCAGCAAATTGTACCCGGCCCAATCCGTCAAACGGGCAAGCAGAAATGCGTTGTTGTCGAGTTTTGGGGCGGTATAATACTCATAGTCCGCAGGAACTGAAAACTCCTGCAAAGCAACGTAATGGGGTTTGCCATCCGAAGGAATTGAATATTTTATCTGAGGCTTAAATTCAACAGAGAGCTGTTTTGAGTTTATATCAAAATAATCGGCCATTGTTTTCGCTTCTTCTGTTCCCGCATCCTGTTTTGCACCGTAGGCTTCAAAAGAAGCCATAGGGGCAGATTTTTCAGCAATAGCTTTCATTTCCCGGTAAACGGGCGGACGGTAAAAATCTATAAACCACGGAGAGATTTCAGGCTGATTGTTGTTCAGAGACGGATTTCTCGTAGAAAGGATTATTTCAACCTCTTTCCAGTTTAAGCCGCTTTGCTGCCAGACATCTGCTTTGCTGCTTAAATTTGCAGGAGAATTTACTCTATCGACCCTAATATCATAAGACGGCAGCCAGCCTGAATCATTAATAAGATATGACAGATTCAGTTCGGCTGTGCCTCCTGCTTTTGACAAAACGGCAATAACAACTTCATTCGTCGTTTTGTTGATCTGGCGATTTTCTTCATTCAGCTGGTTTTTAACCCGTTCTATATCCTTTTGAATCTTTTTTGCATTCAAAGAGAGTTCGAGCATTCTGCTTTTTATCTCGGCAAACCTTTTTGAATAATATTCTGCCATCTTTTGAAGTTCCTGAACCGAAACGCCTTTTTCACTTCCTCCAATGCTTTTGTTTGCCATGAGAAGATCTGTTTCGGCTTTCAAAACATCAATTTCATTTTGATTCTGGGAAAAGATTTTATTAAGAGTTTCAAGAGAATCTTCAAGTGTTTTTATCTGCTGGTTTTTTTCCGGCGGACGCAGGTAGTCAAGCCGCTGAACAACAGACATTATTACAGCATCACCTTTACCGGATATATTAATGCTGTTCGCAACAATTTTTGAAGCCAGCCCCGTAAAAACTACTTCATTCATTCCTTTTTCAAGTTTCACTTTTGCCGCATGGCTCAGTTCGGCCCCTTTAAGAAAAACTTTCACAGTCGTAAGGGATGGCGAAACCACAATTTCACCTCCGGCAAACAGAACCGACGGAATAATGAGAGAAATTAATAATGCATAAATAAATTTTATCATTGTTCTTTCCTCATGTGATATTCTTGCCGAAATTTCGAGCAGTTCTTTTTATATGTTAGGTAGTGTCCATCCTGAAACCAAATTTGGACACATGTGAGTTTCCAATTCGGAAAAAGGCAATTTGGGGCAAGCTCAAGGAAATCAAGGGATTGCGTGGAGATATACGCATTGTATGTCGCACAAGAAATCCCGCAGATTGACACAGAGATCGCACAAAAGAGCCATTTCCGGACGGAAAATATGTATATGTCAAGCATTCCTGTGAGTCAAGGGGATCGATTTTATATTGATATGCATAGCCCTTTTTGACATACTTGATGGCATATTTCATTTACCGCAAAGGAAGCATAATCTCATACAAGTCTGCAAAATATGAAGTATTTAAGAATGTTATTGAAAAATAATTCCGTTCCAATAGCTTATCTGCTGCTTGTTCTGGCTGTACTCTTCTGGTCAGGCAACTTCGTTGTAGCACGCGGTATTCATGAACTGATACCACCTGTTACCCTGGCTTTCCTCAGATGGGCTTTAGCTCTTGTTCTCTTTCTGCCGTTTACTTTTCGAAAACTTGTCAGGAACCGCAACCTGATCATTAAACATTGGGAATGGATTGCTCTCTTGAGTCTGCTTTCTGTTACCAGTTTCAGCATTTTCATCTATATGGCTCTTAACAAAAACACAGTGGTCAATACCGCGCTGGTAAATTCATTTTATCCGGTACTTATAGTAATCGGCTCGTGGGTCGGTTTCAGCGATCGGATCACACTCCGGCAGGGCATCGGTGTGATTGCTTCACTGTTTGGCCTGATGTGGATTCTTTCAAAGGGAGAGCTCTCTGTTCTGCTGGTCCAACGTTTTGCGGAGGGTGCCATCTGGACGCTTGACGAA
>JAHJQU010000271.1 GCA_018819005.1 Pseudomonadota bacterium
ATTTTTTGGAAAATAAGTGGGTTTTCCGGGAATGGGCTCCCGGTGCCGATTCAATTTTTATAATCGGAGAGGTTACCGGATGGGAGGAAAAAAAAGAGTTTGCATTAAAACGAATTAACAGAGAAGGTGTCTGGGAAATTTCCCTCCCTGCTGAAACATTAAAACATGGCGATCTTTACAGGCTTCTCATACGATGGCCGGGTGGCAAAGGCGACCGCATACCTTCTTATGCCACCAGAGTAGTCCAGGACTCCCAAACACTGATTTTCAATGCCCAGGTCTGGTCTCCTCCTGTTCCTTATAAATGGAGCTGTAACAATTTTACACGTCCAAAGGATCCTCCTCTTATCTACGAAGCGCATATCGGTATGGCTCAAGAAGAAGCTAAAACAGGCACTTACAGGGAATTTACGGATAAAACATTGCCCCGTATTATTGCCTCGGGCTATAATACGATCCAGCTTATGGCAATTCAGGAGCACCCGTATTACGGATCTTTCGGCTACCAGGTTTCCAGTTTTTTTGCCCCATCTTCCCGTTTCGGAACTCCAGATGATTTGAAAGAACTTATAGATAAGGCACATTCTGCCGGCCTTGCTGTCACAATGGATTTAATTCATTCTCATTCTGTCTGCAATGAGGTGGAGGGTTTAAGCCGTTTCGACGGCACCCTGCACCAGTATTTTCATTATGGGCCGCGCGGCATGCACACTGCCTGGAATTCCCGCTGTTTTGATTACGGAAAGAATCAGGTTCTACATTTTCTGCTTTCAAATTGCCGGTACTGGCTTGAAGAATATAAATTTGACGGTTTCCGGTTTGATGGTGTAACGAGCATGTTATATCTGCATCATGGCCTGGAAAAAAGTTTCTCTTCTTACGACGATTACTTCAATCAGCCTGTCGATGAAGATTCCTTAACCTATCTTGCTCTTGCAAACAAACTGATTCACGAGATACGGCCCGACGCAGTAACAATAGCTGAAGATATAAGCGGAATGCCGGGGCTGGCCGTTCCTGTTTCAGAAGGAGGATTCGGTTTCGATTACCGTTTTTCAATGGGCATACCCGACTACTGGATCAGGCTTGTCAAAGATATGTATGATGAAGACTGGCCAACTGGCACCCTCTGGTACGAGCTTAACAGCAGGAGAGAGGAGGAAAAGTCGATAAGCTATTCTGAATCGCACGATCAGGCTCTTGTCGGTGATCAGACCCTTATTTTCAGGATGATCGGTTCGGATATGTACTATCACATGAGCATGCATGACAATAATTACCGTGTTGACCGGGGAATTGCTCTGCACAAGCTCGTACGGTTAATAACGCTGGCCACGGCGGGAAGCGGGTACTTGAATTTCATAGGAAACGAGTTCGGACATCCTGAGTGGATAGACTTTCCCAGACTCGGCAATAACTGGTCATATAATTATGCAAGACGCCAGTGGCATCTTGTGGATGATCCTTCCCTCAAATACCACCTTCTTGCAAAATTTGACCGAGATATGCTTTCTCTGGCAAAACGCTTTTATCTCCTGGATTCTCCGGCGCCTACGCTGCTATATGAAAATACAAATGATAAAACAATTGCCTTCAGAAGGGCCGGCCTATTGTTTGTATTCAACTTTCATCCCACACGCTCCTTTACCGACTATTGCTTTGATGCGCCTCCCGGAACATATAAGATGATTTTTAACAGCGATGCCACGGAATATTGCGGGTATGGCCGCCTCAATCCCGACCAGGAACATTTCACTCTTTCTGACAAATCAAAGAAATCCCGGAGGCAGTTTATCTGCCTTTATCTTCCGACACGCACAGGAATCGTATTACAATACATGGAATAGTCTGATTTGGTTATTGAGGCTCGCTGTTTCGGTTCAATAATTGTTTTTGAATAATTGAAAATATTTCATGACTCTTTCAACGTAATCCTCGGTCTCTTTTATGGGGGGGACCCTGTTATAGCGATCAACAACAGTAGGTCCGGCATTATATGCTGCAAGAGCAAGATGAAGCTTTCCGTTGAATCGTTCCAGTAGTCCTCTGAAATACTTAGTTCCTGTCAGAATATTTTCTCTTGGATCAAAAGGATCTCTCATCCCGAAAGCTTTCGCATTCTGCGGCATTATCTGCATTAATCCAAGAGCGCCTGCTCTTGAGACCGCTTTTGGATTAAAATCGGACTCAACTTTTATGACGGCTTTAAGCAGGGGAAATGAAACTCCATGCTTTTGAGACGCCTCTGTAATCATTTCATCGAACACATTTGATGAATAGCGGGAAAGAGTTAAGGTGGGTTTTTGGGTCATCTCTTTGATAAAGAGACTGTACTGATAAGACGAATCTGTCGGCACATTAGTAAAATGAATAACTCCGTTTTCATCAATGTACTTATAAATATCGCCGACGGCAAAAGAAGAA
>JAHJQU010000272.1 GCA_018819005.1 Pseudomonadota bacterium
AATGTAAAAAAATTACAGACGCCAAACTCTTAAACAAGATTAATAATAAAATTATTGTTAAGCGAGTTCCTCTATCGGTAAAAGTTTCAACATTAATGGAGCGGCTAAAACTCATGTCGCACTAAATTGCACAAGTCAGGAAGAATCACATAAAAACAGTCATAGGGCATATGGAAGTCCGAGGATAACCAAGGACATACAGGCAAGAGGAACCAAGTGCAGCGAAAACCGTGTAGCCCGCTTAATGAAGGTTCATGGGATTATTGCCAAGGCAGCAAAGAAGTTCAAGGCAACGACGAATTCGAAGCACAATCTGCCGGTTGCTGAGAATCTCCTGAATCAGAACTTTGTGGCAGAGAAGCCTAATACGGTATGGGCCTCGGGATATTACGTATATTGCGACCTTGGAAGGCTGGCTGTACCTGGCAGTGATTCTTGATCTCTATTCCCGACAGGTAGTGGGATGGGCCATGAGCGACAGATTGACTGCGGACTTTGTGGTTAAGGCATTGTATCAGGCTATAGGGCGGAGGCGGCCAGCTTCGGGATGTATACTTCACTCTGACAGAGGGGTTCAGTATGCAAGCTCTGATTTCCGGGATGTACTAAAGACCTATGGCTTTATCCAGAGTATGAGCAGGAAGGGTAATTGTTACGACAATGCGGTTGCTGAGAGCTTTTTCCATACATTAAAGACAGAGCATGTGTATGATTACCGGTATGAAACACGAACAGAGGCTATACAAAGTGTTTTCGAATATATTGAAATGTTCTATAATCGGCGGAGGAGGCATTCAGCGCTCGGATATCGTTCACCGGTATCTTTTGAGCTGGAGGCTATGGCAGCCTAACTTAACTCGGTGTCCGTTAAATCGGGGGAAGATCATACAGTCCAATTGCGATGTCTATTTGTATGAACAAACGTTGTGTAATTATGAAATGCAACCCATAAAAGAACATCCAATTTTTAATCATATTACTACCCCGGAAATCTTCGATCTTGGAAATGCATTGCAACGGCAAAGATATTTTAGTAATGCAAGAACAAGTGAAGCATTCTTCAGTTTTTTATCTGGTCCAATTTTTAGAAGAGATGTATGGGAAAAAGCGGGGGGCATTCCGGAGTCCTTTTACGAGACCTGCTGGGGATTGGCAGGACGTTTGCTCAATTTGGTGCCTAGCGGGCTGACAGTCCACTATTTGGGAGAAAAGCTGCTTTATAAGCGTGGTGGAAATGATTCATTTAGAGAGCATGGGATCGTTAATCGATTACGAATTTCTGTTGAAGGTTTGAATCATATTGCAGAAACGATATTCGGCAAAGGCTCGCAAGAGGTTTTTCATGTCAGAAGGGTGGTAAGGAACGAATGGACATTACGCAGCTTGATCTCGATTAAATTATTGACCGCAAAGTTTCCACAAAAAGAAAGTATCAATACATTAAACGATGTTGCGGCACTAAATTATTTGAGTGCTGGTTTTGGGAATCAATGTAAGTATGCGCTATATAGATTCATACCAGTATCAGTGCTGAAAGTGATGGACTGGCTAAAGAATAAGCTGCTTAAGAGAAATACATGAGACCGCCGCATTTATGTGTTGTGGTTTGTACGTGAATTAGAGAACGGTTTTTGTAATCGGGACATTGACTTGCAGGCAATTGCAAAAAATAACCCAAGGTTGTCAATATGCATTGCAACCTACAATAGAGGACAATTTATCGGTGAGACTTTGGATTCGATCCTTGGTCAGATGGAGCCCGGTGTCGAGCTCATCGTCGTAGATGGCGCGTCACCAGACAACACCCCAGATGTGATGGCGCAGTATTTGTCACGCCATCCTGAGATTCGTTATTACCGTGAGCAAGAAAATTCAGGCGTTGATTGTGACTACGATAAGGCAGTGGGGTACGCTAACGGCGACTATTGTTGGGTTTTTCCAGATGATGACCTGTTAAAGCCGGGAGCAATTAAAAGAGTATTGGATGCGTGCAGGCAACGTTTTGTGTGTGTTTTGGTTGATGCTGAAGTTTGCTCGCCCGATTTTTCGAAACAGTTACTCAGGAAGAGACTGGAATATGAAAAAGATCAGGTTTACAAACCGAAGGACTTCCGGAAACTCTTCGTTGATACAGTCAATAAGCTCTCATTTATCGGCTCAGTTGTGATGCGACGCGATGTTTGGTTAGATCGTGAACGACAAGCTTACTATGGTTCTTTTTTCGTGCATGTGGGTGTGATTTTTCAGACGCCCCTTCCAGGTGATACGCTTGTTATTGCGGAACCGCAGATCTCGATTCGTTATGGGAACTCGAGCTGGACCTCAAGATCATTTGAGATTTGGATGTTTAAATGGCCGCAGGTTATTTGGTCACTAAAATCAGTTTTAGATATTGATAAGAAAAAAATTGTTTCACCTGAACCTTGGAGAGATTTTAAAAATCTGATACTGCTTCGCGCAAAGGGGGCCTATACATTTTCAGAGTATGAAAAATTCTTGAAACACAAGGTGAGTGGGAAAATGGAAGCTCCATTTTTTTGGTTTTTGAGTGTCGTTCCTGGGAAATTTGTAAATTTGATTGCTTGTCTCTACGTCATTATATTCGTCAAGGCAAAAGCATTCACGTTAGCTGATTTGCGTAGTAGCCCTTTTTATTTTATGGGGCTTGGCAAATCAAGTCGTACGGACATATAATAGTCAACACGGGTAAATATGATTACATTTGGCATTCCAAGCTTCAATAGAGATAGATACCTGGAGCCTCTGGTTGAGAGCATTTATAAATGTGAGATAGATGAATTCGAAGTGCTAATTGTCGAGGATTGTTCCCCAGAGCAAGAAGCTATAAGAAATGAAGTCGAAAAGCTAATCGGGAAATTTTCTTCAGAATATAAGCCCATTCGTTATGTTGAAAACAATTTAAATCTTGGTTTCGACAAAAACCTAAAAAAAATTATCAGTGAAGCATCCGGTAGTCATATTATATTTATTGGCAATGATGATATTGTCAACTCTGGTGAAATGACAAAATATGTTAGGGAAATTTTAAGCAACCATGATTCAAGTGTATTTTTAAGGGGATACACAACTTTTGATGATGTGCATGGTGAGGTGTCTTTTACTCAAATAGTAGATAAATCAAGGGTTGCTAATAAATATACTGATTTGAATTCGGTATATCGATTTTCAGGAATAATTAGCGGTTATGCGGTCAATAAGAAATTTGCAGATAGCATGGCAACAGATAAATTTGATGGAGGACTTTTCTACCAACTTTATCTTGCGTTTTCAGCATTTACTTATTCGACAGTTTATCTTTCCTCTACTGTGCCTGTCAAGTGCAAAAGAGATGTTGCGCCAGATTTTGGCTCTTCACAGAACGAAAAAAACTTTGTCGTTGGCGAGTATAATTTAGCTGCCAGAATTGAAATGGTCAAGACTCACCTTTATATTGCTGAGCATTTCGCCCCTTCTCATCCGCCGGAGTTTATGAAAATGTATAAACGTGCAATGTCTGCCAACATTGCACCGCACCTTATTACATTGCAGCGATGCAAATACAGGAATATGGCAAAGATGTATTTATATTTGCTGAAGAATGGAGTAGGTAAAAATATCAGGTCGTTGATAATTTTTATTATATTGGTATTGTTCAATAAAATGCGGGCTGCCAAAATTTTGAACTATGTGAGCAACATGCTCCACTTAAGTAAAACTTGATTGAACAGGTCTTCTTAATATGTTGTCGGCACTAATTACAGGTGTAACAGGTCAGGATGGGTCGTATCTGGCCGAACTTTTGGTTGAGCATGAAGTGCAAGTCATTGGAGGGGTTCGTGATCCAAGAACTGCTCAATTAATTCCGTCGCTGAAAAATAGAATTGAATTGGTTCAGTGGGATATGTCTAATCAAAAATCTATAGAAGACGTTTTGAATGCAAATTCTGTAGATGAGATTTATAACTTTGCAGCCTTTTCTTCTGGTGAAGGGATGTTTGAGCATCCTATTGAAATGGGGAAAGTGAATGGACTAGGTGTTGTTTACATTCTTGAAGCTATCAGAAAAGTAAACCCGTTGATTCGTTTTTGCCAGGCATCCAGTAGCGAGATGTTTGGATATACGGATGAAAGTCCGCAGTCAGAGAAAACGCCTTTTAATCCCCGTACACCATATGGTGCGGCAAAGCTGTACGCACATTCGATGATTCATATTTACCGGGAGAGGTATGGGCTTTTTGCTTGTTCTGCAATCTTGTTTAACCATGAGAGTCCCCGCAGGGGATTAAATTTCGTTCCACGCAAGGTTGCGCGGGCTGCAGCGGCGATTAAACTGTGTTACACTACGAAGTTGACTCTGGGGACGCTTGACGCTCGTCGCGATTGGGGGTTTGCTGGAGACTATGTAAGGGCGATGCAGTTAATGCTCAAACATTCGCGGCCGGATGACTATGTTGTGGCAACTGGAGTGACACATTCCATCCGCGAGTTGTGTGAATGTGCATTTGGTTATCTGGACTTGGATTATAAAGATTTTGTACGGATAGAGAACAATAGCTATAGAGCCCCAGAATCGGTTCAGTTGGTTGGGGATGCTACTAAGGCGCGAACACAGTTGGGGTGGGAGCCTGAAGTAGGGTTTCGCAAGATGGTAAGCATGATGGTGGATGCCGATCTGCAAATGCTCAACAAAAAATTAATTTAACTGAAAGGGTGGAAAGCAATGTACAAGAAAATCGAAAAATGCAGAATTTGTGGCAATACGTATCTGGAGCGTGTGCTGGACTTGGGGGAGCAGATGCTCACCGGGGTGTTCCCTCGTGAGAAAGGCGCGGAAATCACGACCGGGCCGCTGCGTCTGGTGAAATGCATGGGGGGCGATGAGGTCTGCGGGCTGTTGCAGCTTGAGCATTCCTACGATTTGGGGGAGATGTACGGCGAGAACTATGGTTATCGCTCCGGCCTCAATGCCAGCATGGTGGTGCATCTGCACAATAAGGTTAAAAAAATTCTTGGGCAGGTCGAGTTGCGCGATGGCGATCTTGTTATTGACATTGGCAGTAACGACAGCACGATGTTGCAGGCTTACCCGTCTTCCGGCTTAACCCTTGTCGGAATTGATCCGACAGGCGTGAAATTTCACAGTTATTACCCACCACATATTCAGTTAATTCCCGATTTCTTTTCTTCTGCCCTAGTGAATGAACGATTCCATGAGCAAAAAGCAAAAGTGATCACTTCGTTTTCCATGTTCTACGATCTGGAACGTCCGATGGATTTTATGCGAGACGTTCTTGAGGTTCTCGCAGATGATGGCATTTGGGTATTTGAGCAGAGTTATATGCCAACGATGCTGAAAATGAACTCTTACGACACGGTATGTCATGAGCATTTGGAGTATTACGCGCTGCGGCAAATCAAATGGATGGCCGATAGTGTTGGCTTCAGGATATTGGATGTGCAGTTCAATGACATTAACGGCGGAAGCTTTTCTATTACAATCACCAAGGCTGATCCTAAGAAGCCTGTATCGAAAGAGGTGCTTGCCATTCTCGAACAGGAAAGAACCGATGGTTTGGATACCCTGACCCCTTACCATGAGTTTGCTGGCCGAGTTGCTGAAACAAAGAATCAATTGCGGTCGTTCATCGATAAGGCCAGATCTGAAAATAAAAAAGTGGTTGCTCTCGGCGCTTCGACCAAAGGTAATGTTATCCTTCAATACTGCGGGGTGAGTCAAGCGGATATTGCCTGCGTGGGTGAGGTCAATCCTGAAAAATATGGTTGCTACACGCCTGGCACCTGGTTACCGATTATTCCAGAAGACGAAGTTTTGGGCATGAAGCCAGACTACTTAATTATATTGCCTTGGCATTTTAAGAAGTTTTTCCTCGAAGCCAAAAAATTTTCTGGTTATTCATTGGTTTCGCCGCTTCCTGAAGTCAGAGTTCTGACGTGATTGGTTGGGACAGCTACCTTGGAAACTATGGAAACTGAAAAACAGCCTTTGCTGTCATTTGCCATACCCACCTACAATTTCGGAAAATTTATCGCTGAAACAGTAAAAACCATTGAGGATGGCGCAGAGATGCTTGCGTCATCCCAATTTGAGATTGTGATTTTGGATGGTGGATCAAAGGACAATACTGATGATGTTGTCCACGCACTTGCCGAACAGTACGAAAACATACGTTATATAAAGCAAGCCGAGCGTGGAGGGATAGATCGCGACATGAGTGTTGTCGCGGAAATGGCCAGGGGCAAATACATTTGGCTGTTCAGTGCGGATGATTTGCTTGAACGCGGGTGGGACAGGTGTATCGTTCCCTTGCTGGATAGAGGTGGGGATGTATTTCTGGTTCCTGCAATATTGTGCGATATCCGGATGATACCGCTACGTCAAAATCCGATTTTTCGGGGTTGTACAGGACAAGAACCGATTGAATTTGATATTAATCCGGGAGATGATTTGCTCGGCGCCTATCTGAACAGGGCTGCCTCCTTAGAGGCGCTGTTCAGTTACATGAGTTCTGTAGTCGTTAACGCAAATGTTTGGCGCGCGCTGCCCGCAAAACCAGATTATTTTGGCAGTTGCTGGGCGCATTGTGTGCGCTTAATGCCGCTTTTTTTTCACAAAACAAAAATCATATATTTGAATCGGTTCCTGATTAAAAAGAGGAGAGGTAATGACTCTTTCTTGTCCAATGGGTTTGTTGCCAGAATTGCACTTGCGGTTGATGGTTGGGACAAGATCATCAGCGAGTTTTTTATTGAGGCTTCGCTTAGGCAAGTACTGTACAGTATACTGCGAAAAGATATGCCGATTTTACTGTTTATTTACGCGAAGATTTCAGCCAAGAAGACGTGTGAAATCCAGCGACTGAACTCGATGGTTCGTTTGCTCTACTTGGAGCGCAGCCCTTCTTCGACCACAAGAATCAATTACTTGTTCTATCGATTAACCCCGGCAAGCGCTGTATTGAATGCAATGATATCTCCTTTTTTGCCTGTATTGATACGCATACGCCATAAAGTAAAATCGATGTTTTTATGATGAGAACTTTTGCAAGTAAGTTTTTTGTATTGCTGTTTTTGGCAATCAATCTTAGAGGTAGCTTAGGCTATATATTTAGATTTGGTGATCCTGCTACGTCACCTACTTATTCAGATAGACCAATGATTTTTTTTATAATTTGGAATATTCTAACCTGGCTGATGTTGATTTTGGTTGTTTTAAAAGCAAGGAAAATATCGATAAAATATTTAGCTATTTACTCGGTTTCAGTAATCTTCAGCCTTATTTGTCTTTCTCAAACAGAATCTTTTTATGTTCTTGGTGCGGCTCGCGGCATAATTTTAAATGGATTCTTATTCCTCTGTCTTTATTCAAATGGAAGCTGGATAAAAATATCGCATATAAATAAAGCGATCGAGTTTATGGCTGCATTCGGACTTGTTTTTCTGTTTTATCAAATCTATCAATACCATTATTTTGGCGTATTACCAGCCCATTCCCATGTGAATCAATCGATAAGATACGGGTCGTTTTATGACGATAGCCTGGTATTGGGGATATTACTCCCCATGTTTGCCGGCTATTTCTTTAACAAATATCAAAAACTTTTTTCTTCGTTGTTGACGGCTGTCGTTGTTTGTATTGTGGCCATTCTGACCGGCAGCATAACTGCAATTGGAATAATTTTCCTCTATGTTGCATGGAACTTTCGGAAGCGATACGGTTTATTGCTGTTTTTCTTTTGTGCTGGTTTAGTCCTGTCAATTTATTTCAAAGATCAAATAAATAATCTATGGTCTTTTAAAAGTGGTTCTATCGCCGGTCATCTTGAGGGATTGGAGCCTTTCATAGATTTAGGAGTATTAACTCTTGTTGGATTTCAACCTACAGGTAAGTTCGCTGAGACAGGCTACCTTTCATTTCTTTATAACTTTGGTATGCCAATCTTGATAATCGTATTGGCATTTCATCTAAAGGTATTATTTGCATGTCGCGCCATTCTTTTAGAAGGCACGTCAAGCCGCGAGATGCGAGTTTTTACGGGGGCGGCACAAGGCTTAACAATAAGTGTACTTCTCGCTAACTTTAACTTACCGCCTATAGTTTATCCACCGGTGTATCTTATGGTGGTAATTTTTTCGGCAATTGTTATAAAGAGGTCGACTAATATTCGTCTGGCAAAAAACACGGAAATTGAAATTAAAGCAACGTGAGCGCATCGTGCAAGTAATTCACTGCTATCGCACATATTTTCCTGACCCACCCGGTGGGTTGCAAGAAGCTATACGCCAGATCTGCTTGGCAACAACACAGCTTGGTGTGGAAAATACCGTTTTTTGCCTGTCATCACATCCAATGTCGTCTCGATGCCTGAAATAGCTGGTGACGCGGCACTCCTCGTGAACCCCCACCATTTAGGTAGCATGGTCCAAGCTATGGAACAAATTGTGTCAGATCCAAACATTAGGGAGCGTTTAATCGAAAAGGGCTGCTCTAACGTTAAAAGGTTTTCTTGGGAGTTGACCACTAGACGGACGGCGGCCGTTTATGCGCGTCTTTTAATGGCTAAGTCTACACCGAATAAGGAAGATATGATAGCAGAGGGTAATGGATAAAAAAATAATAAAAAAGCTTATCAATTTTGGGTCGCCACTACTTTTACGATTGACTAAGTTTGTTCTCCCTTTTTTGAGAGCAGGGGGTTGCTCTGCTCCTTCGATTGTTGTCCTTAAACTAGCCGGGATGGGTGACACTGTATTGATGTTACCGATTATTCATTTAATGAGAAGGACTTTTCCCAACTACAAAATCTACGCTGTGGTTACCCCCAACACGAAGCCTCTTTTCGAGAGATGCCTCGACATAGATGGGATTATCCTTTACGACCCTTTGGGCAAGGATAGTGGGATATTCGGATTTATAAGGCATTTATTAAACTTACGAAAATATCGACCTCAGATTTTTATAGACTTCGAACACTTTTATAAAATTACACCATTTCTAGCTGCCTTATCAGGAGCCGAGATCCGAATGGGGCTTCTTCATCCAAATCATGATCGGGGTTACCTTTTTAATTATCCTGTCGGCTACGATGATCGGGTGCAAATTATTTATGTTTATTATGAAATATATGCATCATTTTGTAGGCTAATGGGAAAACATGCCCTACCCTTTGAGCAGGTATTTCAGTATCAGATTTCTCTGAATAATGAAGCTGTTAAAATGGTCAATGATTGGAAAGTCAGATGGATAAAACACAATAAAAAATTAGTCGGATTGCATCCTGGGTCTGGGATGACAAACGTATATCGAAGGTGGCCACTCGATAATTTCAGGTATCTCATTAAGGAGCTTTTAAATACTAAAAATTACCAAATAGTCATCACAGGAGGAGTGCTTGAACGTGACTTGATTCGTGCATTGGCCCAGGATTTCGATCCATCTGATGTGCGGTATACCGACAATGAGTTTAATTTCAGCGAATTTCTCGCATTGATTAGTGTTATGGACTGTTTTATTGCTAACGATAGCGGTCCCCTGCATATCGGTCCTTGGGTTGGCACCAAGACTATCGGGCTTTTTGGACCGGAGACCCCTGAACGTTATGGCTGCATCCATTTGAACAGTGTGAATTTATATCATCCCACGCCTTGTTCTCCCTGCATCCAAGTGCATAAAGGCATAAATCCTGTTTGCAATAATTCTATTGAAAGTGCTTGTGTTAGACAAATACAGGTTAAGGAGGTATTCAAGGAAGTACTTCGCTTAACGGAAGATGTGCCTTTTGAGTAACTTCAAAGAAGTTTCTCAATGATAAAGAGCCCACCAGGGCGTGGGTCGCTAATTAGTGTCTGACCATAGAGCTATAACTCATCATAATGGAAGGGATAACGGGTAAATTGGAGAGAAATGAAAGCAGGAGGTAGCAGTGGGGGCAAAACGCTAAAATGCAAGACGTGACCCGATCATCGGTTTACTCAAAGTATTTTGTCAAATTGTCTCAATTGGTTTAAAGACCTCACCAAAGTTAACTACCTTGTCTCAAATGTTTAACTCAAACAAACCATTTATTCTTATTACAGGCGCTACCGGGGCCATTGGGCCGCGCGTTGTTCATGCTCTTGATCAAGCAGAGTTCTGGATCCGTGCCTTCTCGGTTGATACTCCTACAGCAGGCATGTTCCCGCAAAGTGTAGAAGTTTTGATTGGCGATGTCACTGATCAAGTGGCGGTCCAATCTGCAATGGAAGGCGTGGATGCTGTCGTTCATATGGCGGCTCTCCTGCACATTGTCAATCCCCCGCCAGCAATGCGAGAAAAATACGAGCGCATCAATGTTGGAGGAACAGCGACGGTAGTTGAGGCAGCAATTAAGGCGGGTGCGAAGCGCGTTGTCTTGTTCAGCACGATTGCGGTGTATGGGCCTTCAGATGGTTGCGTGCTCGATGAGCAATCACCAACTCAACCCGAAACTTTTTACGCCCAGACGAAACTTTTCGCCGAACAGATTATCTTGAATGCAAGGGGCGCCGACGGTCAACCTTTGGGTACTGTGTTGCGCCTGGGCGCGGTTTATGGCTCCCGCATCAAGGGAAACTACGAGCGGCTGACGCAAGCCTTGGCACGCAATCGCTTTATTCCTATCGGAAACGGTTTCAATAGGCGGACGCTGGTTTATGATAAGGATGTCGGGCGGGCGGCTGCGCTGGCTGTTTCTCATCATGCTGCGGCAGGTCAGGTATTCAACGTCACGGATGGTGAACTTCATACCCTGAATGAAATTATTGAGTCCATTTGCTCGGCCCTTGGTCGCAAGCCGCCGCGATTGTCGTTGCCTGTGGCCCCAACGCATGCATTGGTTGGTTTGGTTGAAAAGGGAAGCCACGCCATTGGTTTAATACCACCGATTACACGGGAAATGATTGAGAAATATATTGAAGATATTGCCGTTGATGGCAGGCGCATTCAAAAAGAATTAGATTTTGTACCCCGGTATGATTTAAAGACCGGTTGGGAAGAAACGATTCGAGAGATGCGGGCATGAAGAGGATATTTGATTTATTTCTTTCTCTTTGTTTGGTTTTGGTCTTATTGTTTCCCATCCTGCTTATTGCGATTATGGTCAGGCTTACTTCTAATGGGCCTGCGTTGTACTGGTCTGATCGGGTGGGGGTGGGCAATAAGATTTTTAAGATGCCGAAATTCAGGACGATGCGCATCGATACGCCTGCGGTTGCGACTCATCTACTCGAAAATCCTGATAAATACCTTACCCCTATCGGTTCTTTTATACGGAGGTTCAGTCTGGATGAACTCCCGCAATTGTGGTGTGTTTTGAAGTGGGATATGAGTTTTGTGGGTCCTCGCCCCGCTTTGTTCAATCAAGATGACCTAATTGAATTAAGAACCAAGAAGGGAATCCATGGACTTGTTCCAGGGATTACCGGATGGGCGCAGATTAATGGCCGAGACGATATTCCGATTCCGAAAAAGGTGGAATTTGACGAGTATTATTTGAAGCGCAGGTCATTTTTTTTTGACTTTAAAATATTGTTTATGACTTTTTTTAAGGTGGTGCGCGGCGAAGGGGTAAAACACTGATTAAAATGTCGAGCTCTTTGGTGCATTCCCGGTGACAAGAGAATCGCTGAAAATGATCTTCTTCGGGAAGCTTGTCTCGCTCCCGCCAGAGGTGGAAGACGCGATGGCGGACTACACCCCGCCAGTATCTATTCCCGGTAATACCCATGGTTATCTTCACAAGGTCATCTATGCTGTCGCCCATCGTAAATAATGCCTGCGCTTTTTGATGCTTCAAGCTCGAAAAATACCGCTATGGGTTGACGGGAGAGGAACTATGATGGACCTTGCAGATATATCGAATTTTCTCGGGCTAAAGAATAATTCGATAGGTCACGTAGCCACTCTTGGACCTGGTGCAGTTCGCGGTAACCACTGGCACGAGGGCAGCACTGAATTCATTATCGTCATTGAGGGCGATTGTGAAGTTGTGGTCGAGTTCAGGAACCAACCACATGAGGGCTCTCTCCCATCGGCACCAGACGAAAAGGAGGTCTTGAGGATTTCCCTCCCGGCCAAGTGGTTACAATTCCCCGGGGCGTGCCGCACGCCGTAAAAAATGTAGGAACAGAGAAGGCAGTTATCGTATGCCTTTACGACCAACAGCCGACATCGGGTTCAACATTTTCTTATAAGATTGAATGACGCTGTCGCCACTTGACACCACACCGCAGCACAATCTGTCCGCTTCGGCTGTTTCACATGAAGTCATCCTTGTCAATCTCAAAAAGTTTTTAGAAGCAAGTTTAAAAGGTCTTAATAATGTTAAGAAATCTTATGTTAAAGGTAAGGAATCGGCATTTTTTCGTTCTTGATATTGTAGCTTTTACCGTAACGCCAATTCTTAGTATTTTCCTTAGAACAGGTGATATAACTTCATTTAGTATTTACGGGGAAGAAATTTTATTGATCGTACCGGTTTATTTAATTCTCAAAATTATAGTTTTATATTCTCTGGGACTATACAGTAGATTATGGCAATACGCTAGTATTGATGAGGTTGTTAAAATAAGTTTGAGTGGGGTTCTAATTATTTTTTTAGAATATCTTATAACGTTTAAAATATTTCATAATTTTTTATCTATAAATATTTTTATACCCCAATCAATTCCAATTATAGACGGTATGCTAACAACTTTATATATATCTTTTTCTAGATTGAGTATTAGAATTTTAGAAAGAATTGATCAAAGATTTGCAGTTTATGAAAAGATAAAAAAAGTATTGATCATCGGTGCTGGTGAAGCCGGCGTTATTATTGCTCAAGAGATGCAAAGCAATAAAAGCTCA
>JAHJQU010000037.1 GCA_018819005.1 Pseudomonadota bacterium
CCCGGTCTAAAAATCATAAAGGAATAGAAACGCATAATTTCATGGGCATCCCTATCGGCTCACATCGTCCCACCGAAAGCGGTTTACTGATTTGCAGCAAAATCATAAACCGGCACTTCAATTTTTCTTGCGGGTTTGAACTCACTCCTTGCGAAGCGCAAGAGTTCATCGGTAACTTCGGGGGAATACATCTTTTCCCCACACTTTTTGCAAACTTCAGCAGGAACATGTTCTATAATGAGCCGCTTATCATCTTCCTCGTAAGTGAAGGTGACCTTGCTTTTCACCACGTTACCTCCACAAAATACACACTTCATGACATTTACCTCCTTATCTTGCAGTCGACCCATTCTTCTCGATCCGGTTCATAAACTGTAATGATTACAACAATCGGTGAAAGTGATATTTGAACATGCAAATCCCTGCCATATTCAGTTTTCCCATAGATAAGACAACTCGGAGAATATTTATCATCAGGATACTCTTCAATGATTTCTCCAGTGAGTATGGTACTCTCCACCTCTTGACGGGTCACGTTTCTTTTGATCATTCTCTTCACGGAATGATCGGAAAAGCTATACTTCCTTTGCCTTATTTTATTACGAATCTCTTCAATTGTCATTCGATTTCCTCATAAATAGGCGGCTATCTCCTATTTATTCCCAGATAATGTGAGTATAGGGAGAAGGCGATTCTATGTCAAGGGAATATGGGGTTAGGCAACCTCCGTGGTAGAGCTTCTTGTCTCTGTGCACGCTCTGCTCGAACGGACCCTATGCTTCCGTCACCTAAATACCCCCTACTCACTCCCAGACCTGGTTTTCCAGTATCCGGCATCGCGCCAGGGCAGGCAGGGCTGGTCTTTTCATCCTGTCTTAAAAACCAAATAAATATTTGCTTTCTAAAGGGTAAGTTTAATACGTCTTCTAGATGTCCCCCTAAAATAATAGAAACGCATGATTTCATGGGCGTCATCGGCTTCTATTTTACGAATCTCCTGCAACAACTCTGTCCGTCTCATCTGTCACCTCCATCGGTGACTATATCAAACCGGACAGATCGTGTGCTATAAACCCGGACAATTTACTTGCTTCTAACACATTCTTATTTGTCGGTTTGATGTTTCAATAAAATCATGCTATATTAATATCATCGCTATTATCAGTTAATGAATTAAATTTAAATTGGGATAATAAGGGAGGCTAACCGATTATGGGAATGCCGGAAATTTCAAAGACAGAACTTAAGGAATTGATGAAGGAAGCCATTATGAGCGTCCTTACCGAGAGAAAAGACTTATTGGTGGATGCAGTATCTGAAGCCATATTGGATATGAAACTTGCTCTGGCAATTGAAGAAGGTGATACGGGAGAATATGTTTCAGAAGAGCTTATCCTGTCACAACTTTCCGTGTGATTTATGAATATCCTTTATGCTAAAAGATTCAGCAAGGATCTTGATGCCATAAGTCATGAACCAAATATCAAGAAGCGCCTTTGGGATTTGATTGAACAAATCAAGATTGCTGATGATCTATCAAATATATCAGGTCTCAAAAAAATCGAGGGATATCCGGGTTATTTCCGCATTAGGATTGGCGATTATCGGCTTGGAATCAAAGTGACCGAAAAAGTTATTGAAATGATACGATTTCTGCATCGGAAAGAGATTTATCGACGGTTTCCCTGATTATAATAAAATCATAAGCTATGAGCATTAAATAAGTTTGTAAGTTTAATACGTTCCCAATTTGTTTCCCTGTTTTTTACATTATCCAGCATCCCACCGATGAGTCGCGCCAGGGCGGGCAGGGCTGGTCTTTTCATCCCGTCTTAGAAACCAAATAAATATTTGCTTTCTAAAAGGTAAGTTTAAATGTTTAAGACGTCTCCTATATTCCCCCCAAGATGTTTCCAAAAGTTCCCTATTTTTTAAAGTCATTCTTGCTGAGACCAGATTGTCTTAGGATAGAATAGAATGTTCCTATAGGTATTTCTTTACGAGGGCTGGGCACAATGACTCTACGATTTCCCTTGCGGAATTTCTTATGGCTACCCTTCTGAGAAACTTCTTGAAAGCCTTCTCCAATCAAAACAGAAATAATATGATCTGATGAATAGAGTTCAGGCATTAAGCTGCGCTTCGCCAGTAAACATTTCACCTACAGTTTGATAAAACTGATCGGCATTTTCATCTTCGAGGTAGAGCTCGACCGCCTCTTTCAGGTTGTCAATAGCTTCTTGAGCCGTTTTACCAAAACTTGAAACATCTACATTGAGGCATTGAGAAACATAATATTGGTCTTCCCGATAAACAACATATTTAAATGATTTCATGCTCCCACCTCCGATGGATGCGCTATTCCCAAAGGAAGTAGCTTATCCTTCTTTTGGTTCCCTATTCTTTTTCGAGGATCAGTATAAGAACGATTTAGAAATGTTGTCAAGATTTTATTGAAAATAATCTGGCGCCTTCCTTTCGTCATTCCCGCCATAATAAAAAAAGCGCGGCCCGCATAGATAGGCGGACAGCGCCGGTTTCATAAAGCCATTGTGAATTTAGGTTGAAACAATTTCGTCTGGGTCAGGCACTAATGCAGCAATTATATCAGAAGAATCAGCAGATATTATGTCAAGTACGCTCTGCACGAACATCCTCTAAATATCCCCTAAGAAGTAAGTTTAAATGTTTAAGACGTTATATTTCCCCCTATTTGGAAAGTCCGATCCAGCGGACCCATGGCAAATCCTTTTGCACGGCGTTAAACAATCTTTCATCCGCCGTGATTAAATCGGCGCCTTCCTGTTCAGCAAGAGCCAGGTAACTGGAATCATAAACAGAACGCCCGTAAAGCCGACAATACTGAAATATTTTGTCCATAAAAAAAGAGATGTCATAAAACCGTACGCCCAGACTCATGAATCCCCTGAAGGATAACGAAATGGTATCTTGGTCGAGGCGGGCACGCCTGCCAGCAATCACCAACCCATTCATCAGTTCGTAGGTAAGCAGGGACGGAGCCAGTATTTCCAATTCTCGGGCAGCGCATTGTTGCAGCAAAGTCAGCGCCTGCGCGCCGTGCACCTCATCAAGGAGATACCACTTCAGGATCACGCTGGCATCAACAACCGCTCGTTTCATGGCTTGTCTTCCAATTGAGTTCTGGATTCCCGATAGACATCATCGGCTATGACGCCTGCCTTCAAAAAAGCTTCTCTTGCTTCCATAATGTTTTGATAACCTTCCATTCGGGTATTGCGCACATATTCATCGTAGGGAATGATGACGGCAACAGGTTTTCCCCGTCGTGTCACAATGGTATTCTCTCTTTTTTCCACGGTATCGTGAATAAGGCGGCTGAAACCTTTCTTACCTTCGGCAATGCTAACGGTTGTACTATTCATTAGATCCTCCATTATGACCATCTATTATGACTACTTATAGTAACCTCTATTGAAGATGTCAAGAAATAAATAACAGATAAAGATCCAAGCAGGAATAACTGATTGTATGAAATCAAGCGGCGTGGGCCGAGATTGAAAAGGGCCGTAAAATAAATCTATCTCCTTTTCCTGGGAGCTCCTAAAAATTCTATGCCGGAACTCCGGCATAGGTTGTACCCAACATATATTATAATGCTCGCAATATATGTGGAAACGCCCTTATTTGCATAGCAGATTTGCGGGAAATGCATCACGCAAAGTATCGTGAACCGTTCATATTATGCTATGTTCTACGCAGCTCTTGCGCTTATGCAAAATATCGGCAAGGTGCCATCCAATGTCAAGCACGCTCTGCACGATGTTCCCTACTTTACCCCAATATTTGCTTTCTAAAAGGTAAGTTTAAATGTTTAGGATGTCCCCCTATATTCCCCAGTCCCCCTATAATCCCCATGCCGTCGTGTACTGAAAAATGGTCCTAACCATTTTTCAACGTTAAAATTCCATGTTAAAATTCCATTGACTTGCATGACTACTTTCTCTAAACTGATCAATAAGAAGGAGGTGTCTGCGATGCATAATGAATTCACGGCCATAGTCGAACGAGATTGTGACTGGTTTATCGCCTACTGCCCGGAAATTCCCGGAGCTAATGGACAGGGCAAGACAAAAGATGAATGTCTGAAGAATTTATCTCAAGCAATTGATTTAATTCTGGAAGACAGGCGGGAAGATGCGCTTCGGGGCATTCCGTCGGATGCCTCACAGGAAATGGTCTCCGTGGGATGAAAAGGAATGAACTGCTTCGGCATCTCCGACGATACGGATGTTTCCTGAAACGAGAGGGCAGCGCGCATTCCCTTTGGATAAACCCCAATACGGGAAAGGTCGAAGCCGTTCCCCGTCACACTGAAGTATCTGATAGACTCGCACTCAAGATATGTAGCAACCTTTCAATTCCACCCCCAAAATAATAAAGATCGCCAAACTGATAGTCAAGGTTC
>JAHJQU010000273.1 GCA_018819005.1 Pseudomonadota bacterium
AAGCCATTCTGCTATGATTTTCTTAATGATTTCGGAGTTCATCGTTTATTGTCCATCAAAGTGAACAATTTCTATCATTATTGTCCGCTCAAGTCAAGCAAAGATAAATACAGCTCCTCCATCTGATCCGGCAATCGATATTACTGTGAGCCAGGGCCGCCCGGTAGATGGGGGCGATTTTCATAAAGTTTGGCCGGGCGCCACCGACGAGCTGAACTTTCATCATGTTATCTTACCTTATAAGCTTACAAGGAGATTTATTTTACACACTTTGTGCTATGCGCGAAGTGTGTAATTTATAGGCCTTTACCTTTTAGGATTACTTTGATGCCGCGGCCGATGATTTTTAAATCAAGCCACAATAAACCAAGCGGAGAGAGCTTAAGATATTGGTCGGCGTATTCATATTCATATACGGGACTCCCGAACTCCGGCCTGCCTTTCATAACATGTCCCAGTCCCAGCAACCCGCCTTTAAGCAAATACCGGGTAACATTGCCCTGTTCAAGATCACGCTGATAATGATGCACTGCCAGGGGGCGGGGGCCGACAAAACTCATATCCCCTTTTAAGATGCTGTAGAATTGTGGCAGCTCATCTAAATAGAATTTCTTAACGAATTGGCCCACATGCGTTCTGCTGTCCGGCGTCCACTCCGCTGAATACGCATGCCAGTCTCCCTTTTTCGCCCCCTCCGGATCAATAAATTTTGTCTTTTATTAATCGGGTCCATAACTGTTCCTTAGCCCGGCGCGCTCATAATTACCGATTTTGGCTCACAAGGTCTACGATTCGCCAATACCTGTGGCGGACTGAAAGTGGCACTGTTTATTTTATACACTTTGTGCTATGCGCGAAGTGTGTAATATAATTGTTTCCCAAATCCTCTCCGCTGCCTTCCCGTCCCACAGTGGCGGCACAGTTGCTTGCTTCGCCTTTTCCAGTGCCTCGCCATACGCCTTCAGAATCCCCTCCTTGCTTGTACCGGCCAGGACATTCGCCCTGATCAGTGGGTATATCTTTCAATTAATTCCTTTGTTTCCATGATGTGCTGTCTGCTTGAAGCGCCAAATACAATCGATTGAATCGTTTTTTGATTACATATGTACTCGACCGCATCTTTCGGTTTAATGGCGCCGGATGCAAGAATCGACATGGCCATCGCTCGGAATTTCTTTTCATTAAGGGCTTTTTCGTATGTTTCTTTATTTGGGTTCATAAAGTAGCCTGCCTTGTTGATCGAAGAACAAACAATCGGATTTTCAATCCCGCACTCAAGAAGGAAATCAACAAGCATGGGCATATTCATCGTGTTAAAGCCGGCTTCTACCTTGTATTTTTCTTTCAGGTAGGAAGAAAAACCAATGAATGCGTCTTTTGCTTTAAGGCCAAGCAGCAAATCTGTGACAATATTTTGAAGAAAGACCACTTTGACATTAAGACCATGAAAGATTTTCATCTCCATGTCGACAAGCAACTGCATCACTTTCAACATGTCCTGTTCAAACAGCGACATTCCACCCTTTACCACCATCCCCACTATTTCGCTCGCGCTGCTGCCTGCCAGTATGTATTCATTAAGTGCGCCGAAAATACCCTTCTCCGCCACGGCATTGGCATATTTATGGGCATAGGGCATTGATGGATACAGCACCAAATCAGCATATCGTTCTGGATTTCCCCTGAAATGATCACAGATATCTTTGACCCTGTCGTGGGTATTCAGCATAAACGCTCTTATCCCACAGTCATACGCAATATCTATGACATCGGTAATGGCTTTCAGGTCTTTGAACCGTTCAGCCTGCGCCTGCGCCTTGTCTTCAGACATATGGTTGATTCCAAAAAACTGGTTATCTCCAAAAATAATCCGATCAAACATCGAAGAATCTCCTTTCACTTCATGATCCTTTTCCACATAGAAGCCTTCTCCCGCGATTTTTTAGGAATGATTGAACCACCAGGTGTTGCCCCATCAGATGCCAACGAGCGTGCGGCGTCCTGTACAATCTCATCCATGATGATATCCGTCTTCAGCGCTTCAGAAAAGCTTGAAATATTGTCGTATTTTTTTTGTTCGATGCAATCGATAAAGTAATCAAGCTGATTAGTAAATTCGTTGCCCCGGAGATAGAATCGTGTAGTCTTTCCAAAGTCGGTTATGTAGCGTGTATTCCAGCCTTGATCTAAGCCGCGTTTTGGGTCACTTTCCTTTAAATAAATCTTGTAGGCGTGTTTATCTGCAATAATTTTCCCTTTTGTTCCCAATACCTTCAGAATATTGGTAGGTTTCCGATATGTCTCGTCACTCCAATTAGTATAAATATTCCCGCTATACCCACCGGCATAAATGAACGACGCACTCACAAGATCTTCGACCTCCGAAGAATAAATGCTTTGCATAATGCTCCCGACAACCTTGTCCGGTTTGTCGAATAAGTAAACAACCAGATCAATACAATGCGAAGCAAAATCAATCATGCAGCCTCCGCCTTTTTCCCGTTTGCCCCGCCAGCTCGATTTTGAATCCTTGAGGACAGTAGCGCCATACATTTCGGAGCTGAAGTTAACCACATCACCAATAGCGCCGGCGTCGATAAGCTGTTTCACTTCCATGAAAACCTCATTGAACCGGTTGACATATCCCACCTGGTTCACAAGGGACTTCCCGGTCAACTCCGCCATGATCGCGTGCCCATCCACAGATGCCAAAGTAAAGGGCTTCTCAACGAAAACATGAAGCCCTTGCTTCAGGCACGTCTTTACAATCTCGGCGTGAGAATCACCGGGCGTAGAGATCAGGACACAGTCGAGATCCGAATCATCAAGCATTTTCGGATAATCCGTGTAGGTCTTCACATCAACATATTTGCCCAAGACACGCAGCATGGTGGACGATTGATCACAGACGGCCATAATCTTTACCTGGGGATGGGTGTTGAGGATGGAAAAGTGCGTGATCCCCATTCTGCCGAACCCAATTAATCCTGCCTTAATCATTCTAACTTTCTCTCCTCTTCTTGATACCACTCTCCGTTAGTGTACTTTTAGTGTACTTTTTCTTGATTTTCTAATAATTTATTAATTTCTGCTTCTAAATTGAACATAAACTCATTTAATGATTCATTAAACCGATAAGGCAATGGTTCAAAAACATCGCTTTTCAAAATTACATCTTCCAGATCGTCAACGTCCGACATTAATATGTGTTTTTGTAAAGTGAAATACTCAACAATTTCGATTTGATGATCATCAACGTGCTCTTTAAATTTTGCTTTCCTGGGCACTGCAATTACTTTTTTATTTTTTTTTAAACCAGCGATTATTGATCCAAGTCCACCATGAGTAATAATTAATTCTGAATCCTGGATGACGTTTGAAAATTCTTCCGGTGTTAAGTAGTCGACTACTTTTAAGTTTTTAGAGACGAATTGCGTTTCACCGGCCTGAACAAATACATCACCCTTGATAATATTCTTATTTTTAAGTTCCTCTATTTTATTTAAGAACCTATTAAAAGGGTGATTTAAGGTTCCTAGCATTACGAAAACCATCACATTAGCCTACCGAGATATTTGCAGTTTTTCATTTTATATTCATCAACCTTTCGCGGCCACTGAACTAAAAGTAAATTACATAAATTAGCTATAAGTTTAGTCGTCAAGGTTTTTGTTTTAACTCTACAAAAGGATTCAATAAAAATTGTTCTGGAACCCAATAATTTACCAAAAATAAAAGTAGGCACTGCTATGGCAGAACCAGTTGAAATTATGAGGTTAGGCCTAAATTTTATAACGATGACTAAAATTCGAAAGACATTGATTGAAAATTTGACAATATATGACAGTCCTTCGGCTCTTGAACCTTTATTAACAAATTTTACATTCATATCTAAAAGTTGATTCCGAGTAGATTTTGAATCTTCAGTTAAGATTAGGTACTGGCGTAAGCTTCCCCTAAAAGCAGACACCCTGTAAGTAGAGCTTTCTGGCAAAATAACCGTCAGGAGGTTCTAAATGAAGAAGACGAGATTCACGGAAACACAGATCGTAGCAATCTTAAAAGAAGCAGACAGTGGGATG
>JAHJQU010000522.1 GCA_018819005.1 Pseudomonadota bacterium
CAGTTTTTTAAGATCGTAATCACCGCTTAAGAAAGCCTCCTTGATCAGATTGACTGAATTTTCATTAACCATCGCGGCATCCATCTGCCGGAAGAACTGGAAGAGACTTCCTATCATTTCCAGATGACCGGTGGTCTCTTCCTGGCTTGCCTTGCTCAGGCGGGCGTTCACCATATCGTGACTCTGGTGGACGGAGAACCCGTGCTCCCTGAGGATACCGGCGATAGCTCTTGTCCGGCGGCTTCGGCGAATGAAATCGGCCGCCCCTCCTCTGAAAGTCAGGCTTATGTAATTTTTATTCGGCGTTTTCCCGCAATAGGTATCCACGATATTGAAATGATACCCGACCCGCGCCGCGTAGTTGAGATAATTATCGGAAATGATGGCATAACATGGATCACGAAAAGTGGATTCTCCCTCCGGATTATTGACGGCATGGCGCATCATTATGGAGAAAAATCCGCTGATGTCTATCGGCTTTGCTCCGGAACGCTGGATTTTTTTGTTTAACATCCCATTCAACATTGCGGCAAGGGGCACCGAGATAACCTGTGAACGCTTGACTTTCCGGCTCCCGTGTGTGTCTGCGAGTCCTCCGCCAAGGTCAATTAGATACAGATCGATAGGGAGAAAAACATCCAGATAATAGGCTGAGGATCTGAGGTCTCCCACATTACTGCCCATCATGAACATCTCTTTATAGGATTTTTCGTGAACATAACGGGCGATATCGTGCAGTGTCCGGCACCCGTCCGCTGCAAATTCATGGGAATCCGGATTGGTCAGATTAAGAGGTGCAACTATCTTAACGGCTCTTTCGAGAAGCTCAAACCGGGGGGATGCGGGTTTTTGTTCCAACGAGCCGAATTGCCGTTCCTCACTCCCGGGTTCTTCCGCAAAGGGAACCTCTCCCTCATACACAAAGCCGCTTCCGGCATCCACCGTGACGGTTATCCCCGGAGGGATATCCCGTGTTGCCGTCATTGTATTCAGAAGGGTCGGCACGCGAAACTCCCGGGACAAAGAGGCCATATGGCCGGTGGTGCTTCCGAAGTCTGTAACTATAGCCCTGGCCTTCGACATGAGACGAATGAACTTCGGGGAGGGCCGTTTAGCAACCAGAATTGCGCCTTCCGGAAAGTTATTCATATCCTCATTTTCATCAAGGTGCACGGCAGTACCGGAGCCCATGCCGGGGCAGGCGGTTTCCCCTCCTTTCACCAGCACTGGAAAACCTTCAACGGGCTGTTCAGCGTGAGAAACCGGGCCGACCAGACGCAGCGGCCTTGACTGGAGAACAATGAACTGCCGATTCTTATCCACCGCCCATTCGATATCCTGGGGACCGCCGAAATGGGCCTCAAGTTGAAGGGCCCACCGTGCAATCTGTCGTGCTTCATCATCGGTCAAGCAATCCTGCCCGATCTCCTCCGGTGCTATCGGTACCTCTTTCAGCCCGGCATCCGGGGAAGGGACGAAACGGCTCTTTTGTTGTGAAGATATCCGGAGAATATTCTGCGCCGTATTGTCTCTGGGGACAAATATGCTTTCCGGTGAGGTTTTCCCATCAACCAGGGCGACGCCGAGTCCCAGGACCGCCTGGATCAGGACCTGCCCTGAATCCGGTTGGTTGGGATCTTTTGAGAAGGCAACCCCGCTTGTTACGGTATCCACCATGGCGATAAAGCCGACCGCCATTTCAGCCGACTCACTGAGGATTCCGTGAAGAAGCTGGTAGTGAATCGCTTCCGGGGAGTAAAGGCTTGCGACCACCTTCAGGTAGGCCCCGGGAAGCTCTTTTCTGTTGACATTCAGGACGGATAAAAACTGGCCGGCATATGAAAACTCGCTGTCTTCACCCAGCGCGCTGGAGCGAACCGCCATGAAGGGATTCGATCCCGTTCTGATGGAAAGCCGGTCGTAAAGGTCGAAAATGGCTTCTTTTAGGGGGAGGGGAACCTCTGTCTTTTCGATCCTTTCGCGTAGCGCACCGCTGATCTTTGTCACATCTACGGGTTCGGAAAGAAGCTCCATGTTCCTGTCCTGAACCCAGGAGCGTATCCCGCTTTCCTCCATGAGCATCCGAAAGCCCTCCGTTGTGACCACAAAGCCGTCCGGTGAAGGTAACCGGAGTACATTTTTTATCTCGCCAAGGTTTGCCATCTTGCCGCCTGCCAGATCGACGTGACTTCGATGGATATCAGGCATCTCAAGAACGATCGCCGGGGGAATCCGCGGTGATTCTTCGAGCAATAGTTTCAGCGCTGCGGTGATGCGCTCCAGGGGCTTTTTCAGATCGGAATAGCGGTCTCCGGAGATGGCATTCAGGCTTTCCACCATGGCATAGATATCGGCAATGGCGCGCATGACTTTTCGCTTGGTGAAAGAGGGATCAATATGG
>JAHJQU010000274.1 GCA_018819005.1 Pseudomonadota bacterium
GCCAGCATTTCATGAATCTTTGGTTGAGGAGGTCCCTCAATACGCAGAAGATTTTCATGAAAATCTTCAATATCAGCAGCAGCCTTGTTATGTATGCTTAAAGCGAATTTATTTAGAGACTCAATATCTTCCTTGGCTTTATCAAGCACATCCCCCGGGCCCGCCGCCAAAACTGAAAAGCTGAAAGCAAATAAAAATAACAAAGACAAAATCATATTTTTCATACCATCCTCCTTTACGTAATTGTTCAGTGCCGCACTTGAAGTTGAATTCACCTCTGCTTATAACCGATCACGCCCGCCGATCAACCCCTGTTCTTCTAATAATACCCTTGCATGAACAGAAAAAGCTGACAATTCTATTTGTTGATGGCAGTTATTTACCTGTTTAAGGATGTCCCAGATGCCGGGGTGTCTATCATAAAACAATCGGATTGCAAACTACAAAGGTAAAGGGCGTCACCGATATCGCCCTTATCTGGGATGCACCTAACATCTCAGTGTCGCGAACATAGACCTGATATCATCATCGCTATAGTAGTCAGATTCTCCACCATCCCCCGAATAGTCACGATCGTCTTCGTCAGGTGCGGATTCCTTCTCTATTTCTGCTGCCCTGGCTTCCAATCGCTCAACATCATGAGACACATCTATGCTCAAGCGATCTCCAATGCTCCGCAAATCATCGGCATCTCCCCTAATGAAATCAGGATCTGACCAATATGAATCGAGCTCCGATGCAAATTGCAGGAAAGAAGCTTTTACAGCAGTTGTTTCCTCTTCACAGATAACGTCCAGAAAGAGCTCACGAAAGTCAACAAGAGCTCTATATTTAGATATGAAGTCCAAATCAGACATAAGGTATTCTTTAACGAGTTTAATCAAAAACTCATCTTTCTCAGCGTTTATGAGTCCAGATGAATTCACCTTCCTCAGAAATTTGATCAGGTCTTCTCTGTCCGCCACCTTATTCTGTATTCGCTCTTTAAGCGTGATTACTACCTGTTCGAAGACATTAATAGTGACCTGATTGCGCGATAAGGCTAACATATCTGCCGGTAGAAGCGCTTTTTCTTCAAAAGAAGAACACCATGCCCCCTTGTAGGAGCTTTTGTCGTCTTGGTCTTTGTAGTTTACAGTCCGACAAGACGGCCCTTGCATTGTGATCCCTACACGGTCCCCTATTTTTACAGTAACATCCTCAGCGCGAAGAGAATGTCCCATTCTCGCTATGTTGCTCCTATAGAATTCCCAGAGCCACGTTAGCTGTTCATGAAAGACAGAACTATCGATGAGATCACTAAGATATTTGTGATTATCAACAATAAAGCTGGCCAGAAAGTCTTTCAAGGAAGGATTGACGAGCTGAAGCAGTATTCTATCCCTGGATTTACTTGAACTGACAAAACTACTTTCCAATTCCTTCAAGGCATGCTCAAAATCGGCGCCATTTGTTTCGTAACCGTGTTCTTGTGCCTGCTTTTTATGATACGATTCAAATGCCTTTTCTATGTCCTCCATAAATACTTCTTGCGGCAAAGTGAACAGTAAAAGGAGCAGGTTCTTTGATGCTCGCGACAATTGCTCCTCAAAGGCGTGTTTCCATATGTCCTGTGGATTATCTAAATTGCGACGAAATATAGTCCAATAATTTTCTGGCGATACGTTTGCGTTCCTTAGTGGGTCAGTCATAAATTGCACAATCCTAGGGTTATAGTTCGGATGATCTATGATCCTGATATATCCCTCGTCTGCCAGTACTGCTTGTTTGAAGGAATCGGATAGTTCGGAAAAATACATGTGATTGTAAAGTATCTGCGTTCTTATCTTTCTCGTATAAAATGAAAGATCAATGATAAATGTTTGTAAGTTAAATCGAGCGGACTGTAGTTTCTCGTACATCATTCTAGCCCGATTTAATATGTACTCGCGGGTGGTCAAAATAAGCTTTGAAACCTTTGACCTTCGTAACGCCTGAATGAAATCTAATAGTCTTTGATCCTCGTTCTTGTTAAGTTTTTCTGAAAGAGATGTCTGACCAAGAAAATCATCATAATAAAAGAGCCTTCTTTGATTTACATAATCAAAACCTGCAGCCTCCGAAATATCCTCCGTCACCTTCACAACCTGGTATCCAAGATTAACAAAATGAAGAGCCAGCATTTCTGCCAAGATAGTCTTTCCTATGCCTGGTGTTCCGGCAATTATGCATATATTGTGTTCGTCTAGAATTTTTAACCCTTTACCAAAGCTCTCATTTTGTACATAGTATTTTGCGTGATCCTGTATCTTCTCCAATTCATCTCTGGAAGCATTCAGGATTTTACTATTCAGTATTTGCTCAAGAACAGTTGTACTTGTCATCCACAGCTTGAAATGTTGGCGCTCTACCTTGGAATGCCTTGACAGCAGGCCGTTGATGTCGTCGCGGCCAAGAATATCTCCGGAGGTGATAATGAATGGGTGATAGAGCTTGAGCAATTCATCTTTTTGAAGAGGTGTAAGCCCCAGAGAGGTTGCCAATATATACCTTGATGGACTCAGGCGCTGGACCTTTGGCACTTCATCGTGTTTTAGACCTCTAAAAAAAGTTCTGTAGTCAGTATCGACGTACCGTTTTGCCTGTACAATTATCTTTTCATCTTTACTTGGACAATACCTGAAATCAATTCCTTGATCTCTACCGGCTTTGAAACTTTCTAGCCTTACGCCGAGCTCCTCTTGAATGAGATCTCTAACCAATATCTCAAAATCAATTGGTGAAAGGTTGCGGAAATCGTAATCAGGCATTAAATAATCTCCATTTTGCTGCCCATTCGTTTGTGCCTCATTTAGAAAACACTCCCGATATGATCCGAATCGTCGTTTCGACGAATGGTTTCAGCTCACCATCAGTAATCGGATGGGTGTTCGCCCCGATTGGATTCTGGTCGTGATGGAAATGTTTGGAGAAACTGTTGATGTCAGTCAGTTCGTTTAGGAACGGCAGCATCTTGACCAAAAGGTTAGGCGGAGTCGCTGTTCGGATGGCTTCCAAAAAGCCGCCAAGCCACTTGTTTCGTGGAAACGCCCCGGGAAATCGGATGCGGAGATTCGCCTCAAGAATCGGCCTGATACAACGGGCAACGTCACGGAGATCGCCCACGAACTTGCCTTCAAGATAATCCTCCAGCGTGTAGTAGTTCCTGTAGTAGTCGCCGCTTGTCTCGGCTTCGATATTCCACTCGGCCACCCCACTGTCTTCACGTCCCTGGCGCACGACCTGTAATGTTTTCGTCTGGTCACCTGCGACCAACTCCCAGATTTCACGCAGAAAGTAGGCCTCGTGGCTGAGAACGATGACCTGCTTGGCCTGGGAAGCGAGTCGGACGATGTTCTGACATGTTCGTGTTTCACGTTTTGCATCAAGACTCGTCATTGGGTCGTCAAAGATAATAACCTTGTCGGCCAACTTAGAGTCTGCATCAAGCCGGGCCAAGAAAAATGCAAATGCCAGCGCGCTCTTGTCGCCGCTACTGAGGCACGTCTTGAAGCAAGGCACGTTCGGATTTCCCTTCGGCGCGCTGACGGCCACTGGCACATTGTTTATTTTTAACTGGTAGTCCAAGCAGAGTTGGCCGGCTGGATACTCTTCCTTGGTCTTGATGATTTCAAAGCCTGCTCCAAACTGCTTTAAGTAAGTGTTGATCCCGCTCTGGAATTGCTCGATCACCTTCGTCGTGTTCGCTTTTAGGGCCTCCTTCGCCTTGTCCTTGCGCTTCTGTAATGCGGCTTTGGCGGCAACCTTTGGGGTGTATTTTTTACAGAGTTTGTCCACAGCCGGCTCGCTCCGCTTCACCGCAAGTTCCTTTTGGGACAATTCGATCCGGAGTTTTGTCGCGTCTGCCTTTTCCAGTCTCGCTTTGAAATCGGTTATTGCCTGCACGCAAACTTTCACGGCAGCGTTGTAGTTTTCGAGCGTCGTGGTTGTCGCGCTGTATGCGGTGATGGCAGCCTTCTCTGTTGTGGTAAACTCGACGACTTTGAGTGGGTCATCGGCCTTTCGCTGGAGCTCGGCTTTCAAGGCGGACAGTGCCTCAGCATGTGCTTTGCCAACAGCGGCAGCATCCAGTTTCGGCAGGTTGAGTTCCAGGAGCTTCGCCCACGCATCAACCCTTGCGACGTTTAGCTCCAAGTTCGATAAAGGGTCTAAAGCCTTAACTGAGTGCAACATGTTCTCCTGTTCTGAAATGTCTGCTTTGAGTTGAGCGTAGGTCTCACTGAAAAACGTCTTGTATGCTTCAAATACCGGCGACGCGGCGAGCGACTGGGCACAAAACGGACAGCCGTCGGATTTGTGGTGGAGGTGATAGCCAACACTCAGCCACTCCTCGCCGCTTTGGCTCAGGTTGATTGCAAGGTGGTCTCGAACTTTCTTCTCAGCATCGGAGCTTACGTTTTCCAGCGTGCGTCCGAGGAGCGATTCAGTATCGGCTATCGGTAGTTGGGGAATCGTGAGTTCGGCTGGCGAAGGCTTTTGCTTGATCGAATCAATTTCCGAAACTCGCTGAATCTCGGTCTTTAGCACTTGGATGCGATTGGTCGCCGCAGACACGGCAGCAGCATCAGCCAATGGCTGGAGCGCAGCGAAGCTCTCCACACCAGAAACAAAGCTGAGCATACGGATGTCAGACTCCAAGTCGCGGAGTTCGCTGCTGAGTTTCCTGCTCTCGCCGTCAATTGCCCCAATCTCCTCGGCAAGCTTCACGCCAGCCTCACCAATCGCTAAGCGATGCAGGTTCTTACGATGCTCATGTTCGACTTCCTCACCTGAATGGACGTTTTCGGCGACAAACGTCGCGTCGTAGATTGCGAAATCGGAGAACTTGGTCGTCCACCCCGTGGTTTGGAATTTTGACGGGCTTCCCGAAATTAGTATTGTCGCACCGAGTGTTCCAGTCCCGCCGAGGGTTTTGCGTTGAGTAAGAAGTGTCGGGTCGTCTGCCTGAAGACAGCGGAGAATGTTCGTCAGCGTTGTTTTGCCGCCACCATTCTCGCCGTAAATAAGCGTAAGCTTGCGGAAAGTTGTGTCACCCGAAGCTGAATAGTCTGCAAACTTGCCAACATTTTTGATGGAGATGAATTTCTCAATCATGTCGATTTCTCCCCAATGTTTTCTTTATCTTCCATATTCCAATGCCTTCGGCAATGAAAGTCAAAACAAGAAAGAAAAAGGGGACAGAATTTTTCATCCGATTGTTGGTGAAAAGTTCAGTCGGCCTTCATTAATCGTCACGGAATCAACGATAACCATCTGTAAGATAGGATAATTTGCGAAAGTTATCAAACAAACATTTCAGGAAGTACGCATCAACCTGATAAACATAAAAGGTGATATCAGGGACATCCTGGACTTGTGAAGTTTCTCCGCCCCTATGAAAATTAAGAACGTTTAAAATATTTAAACTTGCCTTCTAAAAGTCTTTCCGCTGCGCTTTGCCTCCGGATACTCTCTCGTGATGATGCCTTTGCACTTCATTTGTTCCTCGGCTCCACGAATACCCGGTTCGGGACTACCGGACTGTTAGTTCTGTGCCTTCTATCCAGTTTGCTAATTTTCGTCTGATACGGGAAAGGCACAGAATATAGCTGTCAACCACTGCAAGTCTGCTTATTCTGATAACGCTTGCCGATTTAAGACCGGATTCTTTGAAGTCTGAATCCCTTGAAGTCAGAACTTCATCAAAATCAGGTATTGCCTGATAGAGTTGTGAAGATATCATACAGATTAGCCAGTCATTATACGGACCGGGTAGTTGATTAAGAACAAGGGCAGGACGAAGCTTTACTTCTGTTTGATCTGTTTGAGGAAATCTAAATAGGATAACCTGGCCTGCGGTTATCATGAAAATGATTCCTTAATGTCATTGAGCGAATACGGGGTTTGCTCCTCCTCTATCCCTCGCATCGCAGAAGACAGGGAAAGGTCTGTCCAGTCTTTTATCTCCTGTTTTTCCGCCTTTAATCGAAGATACTCCACAAAGCCAAGGACTTCCACCTGTTTAGATTCCGGCAATGTTTGTACCTGTTTCATTATTTTCTCTGCTAAGCTCATAACGATTTCTCCATTTACATTTTATATATCATAAAATGTTTAATCCCGCCAGCGCATAACAAATGTAAGAATACCTCAGTTTTCAGTCCGTATAACCAGCCGTTGCTGTGGCGATAATAAAGGGGCGGCAAACGCCAGCCGGTCCCCGGTTAAGGACATGAGCATAGAAGGTCATGGATAACAATTCC
>JAHJQU010000275.1 GCA_018819005.1 Pseudomonadota bacterium
GCCCATCTCTTCTGTTTCTTTTTCGGCATCCTTGCAGACGACACGCCTCCTGTCGGCCTCGCTGCTTATGCGGCTGCGGCAATAGCAAAATCTGATCCCATACGCACCGGTATCCAAGGCTTTACGTATGATATACGGACAGCCATTCTTCCCTTCATGTTCATATTCAATACCGATATACTTCTTATCGGCATAGACGACTGGCCGCATATTATAATTATATTTCTGACAGGCGCAATGGCCATGTGCGCTTTCGCTGCGCTCACCCAGAATTACTTTGCCGCAAAAAACAGAATTTATGAGAGCATCCTTCTTGCCGCGGTTGTTATTGTGGTACTGCGTCCTCACTGGGTTGCAGAGGTGACGGGTTTTGGCAATAACTTCGTATGGTATGCCATCGGAACCGGAATATTTATTTTTACATACATTATTCAGCTTCCGAGGGTGCGGGCAGCGGCAAGGAAAGTATAAGTATCAATATTTAAGCCTGCTTTAGGAGGGCCGAACCGCATTCATGATCGGATCTCCTCTTTAATTACAGCCTTGAACTTGTCATGATATTTGAACGGGAAGGTTTCGTCCAACCGGACCAAGTTTGAGCGGAGAAAATGAAGATTAATAAAGGTCTTGTTTTTCAGATACAGGTAGGAAAGAAGTCTGTTGTCATCATCATATTTTGTCTTGTCAAATTTCAGGTAAATGCTCTTCCCTTTTAATTTGTCAGAAAGCCACTTCATGGCTTCCAGTTCCTTGCCGGCCTTTGTTTCAATGCCGATTAATCTTATGATCATATCATTATTGAGCTCGATCGTGTTGGGAGCAATTACACTCTTCAAGTGTAAATACTTCACTTTGCCGTTTCCGTTGGCTTCTATTTTTGACCCGAAGGATAACTTCCTTGGGTCGATCTTTTTGTCGAATTGGACCGGATCATGAAAAATATATGGTAGTTTTTGTATTTCCTGCCGGTAGTCGGTAGCCGCCAGTGCCGGTTTAATGACTTCTACAACGGTCTGACTGAAAATATCGGCCTGCTCAGCTCCGATTTTTTTTCTTATAACAGGCAAGAAAGATTCATTAATCTCGTATCCGATTGAGTGCCTTTGAAGACGCTTTGCCGCAAGGGAGGTCGTGCCGCTTCCCAGGAACGGGTCAAGAACCATTTCTCCTACAAAGCTGAACATGCTGATCAACCGCCGGGGAAGCTCTTCGGGAAACATGGCCAGATGCTTATCTTGTTTCTCCCCTGGAAAATTCCAATGCCCGGCGAAGTATTCGTTCCATTCTTTTACAGACAGCCTGGACTGCTCTTTCGCCTCTTTACTGGCTGGAGGGGAAACCCCGATTTTTTTGAAGAGCAGGATAAATTCGTAATTAATTTTGACAATTCCATTTCGCGGATATGGGTACGAACCCATAATTGTGGCGCCACCTGTCGTGTTACAGGTCGTTACTTTATGCCAGATAATGGCTCCCATATAGTCGAAGCCTATGGATTCACAGAATTTAATGATCTCGGTTCTGATAGGTATGACTTTATATCGACCATAATATACAGATCTGGCAAACTGGTCTCCTATATTTACGCACAGGCGACAACCGCCATACAGTACACGGTGACATTCTTTCCATACCAGGTTCAGATTGTTGATATATTCTTCATAAGTATCATGAAAGCCGATCTGCAGGGCGCTGTCATAATCCTTGAGCTGCCAGTATGGAGGCGATGTAATAACCAGATGGACGGATTCATCCGGAACTTCCTGCATCAAACGAGAATCGGCAATATAAATCTTGTGTTTATTCATGCTTTATACCCTATCATATTTATCTATGTCACACTTCTCGGCTTTCTTTCCAGCCCCTCCAAAATTTCTACGAACCGGCGTTTCCGGATATGTTTTTCTTTAAGGTTCTTCAAATATCGCTCCCACTCCATATTTTTTGCATGTTCGTCCAGAATATTATGAATCTTAAGCAGGTATTTCACAGCGGATTCATATGCTCTGGGTTTGACCTGTGCAATCAGATTTTCCACAATTTTTTTCCAGATGGAAACAGCCCGGTCCGGTGAGTGGTCTTTAATGGCAACAGCTATTTTGTCTTCGTTCATGCCAGACCAGCCATATGATTGCTTTGGCCGCTGATCATACCATCGCAGTATCTCTTCCGGCTTTTTCTCATGGATGGCGATATTGATCAGTTCATCGATAATGGGGAATTTTTGTCGTCGGCTGTCATCTGAAATCTTTAACCCGGACATAGGCAGAGGCCAGTTGTTCTGATCCCAAGGCAGCGCACCGGTTTCAAGATAGGTCATAAGACATTCACGTACCCTCGGCCACGCATTCACTTTTTCAGCGGCAAGCCGGCACTCTGTATATGCCTGAACCGCAGGCTGACGAATGAATGCATCGGTCCGCATTGCCGCCACTGCGGGCCAGTTTTTCTGGTGAGCACGGATTTCCAGAAGTTTGCCGCGAAGTTCGCTCGAAATTCCTGGCAAGCTTTGCCCAAGTGCTCGAATCCCTATATGAATCCAATGTTCGGCATCTTTAAGCCGATTGTCTTCTATCAACAGTTTCACCAAACGGACATAACTGTGAGTCATTTTTGCTTCTATCTCACATAGCGGGATGATTTCATCGCAGCGACCTGCGCCTTCGAGTGCATATATGATCCAGTTTGTGAGTTCGTCCCGCTGGTACGTGGCGCTGAAATTATTGCTTTCCCCGGTATGTTTAAGTGATTGCAGGTTTTTCAGCAATCGGTCCGCCAGATCATTCCAGTCCTGCTTTGAATGGGTGCGGTGAAGATATTCCGCCAATGATTCGAAAAGGCAAAAGTTATCTTTCATCACAGCATCCACCGCCCAGGTCATCTTGTCCATATTCTTCCATGATGACTGACTCAGAGCCTTGACAATAACAGGCATGCAAGCTCTGATTTCGTCGGCGGTCTCGCCCTCATCATCGCTTTGCTCTACTTGCCGGATGCCTTCGGCCATTAATTTTTCCCCTAAAGCAAGCACCTCATCAGCGCAGCCGGTCGCAAGCAGCATATCCATTTTTTTGCGAATCCCGGAATAGTCCGGCGTAAACCCTCGGCCTTCCCAGTGATTTCGCCAGCCGGGTTCCGAGCTGATTTCATCTATTTCCCTGCGGATTTTTGATATAATAACGGATGTGTCTCCGGCTTTAAGTTGTCGCCTGTCAGATATTTCTATGCCAATTTGCGGATATTGTCCGGCTATCTCAATAAAAAGTTCAACGAGCTGTTTTTTTGTCTTCTGCTGTAGAAATAAGTTGATATCTTTTTTGACTGTTACGGGCAAGGCAGGATCATCATCATCGTCATCATCCAAACCTTCCGTTATTTCTAAGAGTTTAAGCCGCTCATCATCCTGTTTTGCTTTGGGAATATTATGATTTCTTTCAAACCGTTCCTTACATTCGAACACCACAGCCACAGCGTGTTTGCAGCCGAATTTATATGGACACGTGCAAACCGAATCCGGCAGGCCGCCATCGCCCATGGTGACTCTGACGGCATATTTTTCAGAGCCATTTACCCATGCGACCAGAGCATTGTCGCTGGTTGCGACCAGATCAGATACCCGGCTCTGATTCTGATAAGTTTGACCGCGAGAAGTTATCTTGCTCCCGGCCCATTCATAGAGAACATACGTTGACAAATCGGCAATTTGTTCCAACTGGTTTTTCTTTTTTTGCATATGATTATTCCGTTTCTCCTCAATATCCGACAATCTGGATTTTAAGTTGTCCGACAGGTGTCATGATGGAGAGAAAATCTATTAATTTAGCGGCGAGCAGGCTTAGCCGAAGCCCGTTGTGGCTCAGGCGTAGATCGGTGGGCTTGTTGGGCTATTTGTCTATATTGGGCTTGCTCTTCAAAAATTTGTAGTTGTCTTATATCCTCATCAATTGCCTTCAGTTCTTCTTTAATTCTTTGTCTTGCAACTTTACAATAATCTTCGCTGGTATCTATTAATATACATTTTCTTTCTACCGACTATATCTTGCCCCCCAACCGTATCCTTTGATTTTTTCACAGAAATATATAATCTGAGTCCCGGTTCAAATCCGGGTGTTTCAACCTCTGCTTCTACATCGCCTTCTCGCTTTCCATCATATACACAAGGAAAGGTTGTCTTCATAAGCCCTATAACTAAAAATTGATAAAATTCTCCAATTTTCATTCTATGACGCTGCATCTCATGAGAAACAGCATCCATAACGAATATATCGGAAAGTTCTAATTGCCCAAGAAAAGCGGGACTTAAAATTGAGTCGCTACGTCCTTTAAGATGCTTCAAGCAGATTTCTACTAACTGTTTTGGCGGGATATCTGGTGAGGTTTTATTCCCTTTTTTCCGAGTAGTTATTCTTTCAAATGCCCCTTTTCTGCGAGGGTATGGTTGTAATATTGATTTTGATTTCTTTGCCATGTATTAAACCACATCAAACATTTTAATTGATCTCAATTTTTTTCTTTATCGTTGCCCATAGGGGGTGCGAAGGTGCTCCGCCTCTCGCCCTTTCTTTGTGGCAATCTGATAAAACGGGGTTATTTAAACCTTTCATCCGATTTTATCTCTCGCATTCTGTCAATCTTGTCGGAGAGCCACCCGATCTTTTCAGCTTTCTGATCGTCAAATTCCGGGACATAGGGCTTTATATCAAGCAGGGGAGTTCCATCCACAACATCCACGTTTCGTATGTTAAGCCTGTTTTTTTTAATATCAACAAGCCGGACAATCGAAAGCCCGATGGGATTGGGACGACGTGGAGCCCTCGTAGCAAAAACTCCCCGCGGTTTATCGTCTAAAAACGGGATAACTTCGAGGGAAAAACCCTTTGAAAGATGTAAATGGTAAAGTAATATAATGTGTGAAAATCCATCGAGATACTTAAGCCCGTTTTCAAATTCAGGTTTAATATCAATGGTTCCTTCAATGCCCTTTGCAGCAGCGGGCTGAATCGGCATTTTTTTTGCTTCTGTAAAGGGAGTATGAATAATACCTATGGGACTGTATATTATCTTCTCATCCATTTTCCTTCAACCTCCTGCTCTGGCAGATTACATGCATTATCCTCCCATTCCTTCCTGCGCGCACAGTTGGTTTTACTCAAGTGTGATGAAAACAGATTTGCGGGGCTTCCTGTTCAATGCCCGGCTGATATGGCCACGGCCGGTTGTATCTTCGGCAAGCAGGATTTCCCCCGGATTAATGATGCGCCTTGTCCCGTCACCCACTTCAATCTCAACTCCGGCATCCAGCATTATGATATACTGTTTCCGGGGAGCATTGTGCCAGTCATAGTTGTAGTCATCCGTCGTTTCCCGGAAGATGACGCCGGTTGCTTTTTGAGGTTTAGAAAGATCCCCTATTTTTCCGCCGAATTCGAGGGGTATATCAATATCCTCGAAATGCGATTCGCCATCAGCGCCGGTATATAGCCGTATTATTTTCATTTTTACTCCCTGCCCCGAATTGCATGCTGCCATTGCAACATGTCGATTTGTAAACCTACAATCACGACACTGAGATGCCGACCATTATATACCGGAACAGTTTGCCGGCGGTCACCAGACTCAAAAACAGATAGATATTGATTTTTAATACTCCTGCCACAACTGTCAATGGGTCTCCGATAATCGGGACCCAGGCGAAAAGCAAGCTGAAAACCCCGTATTTTTTAAATCTTTGTTCAGACCTGGCAATCTCCTTTTGAGATAATCGCAACAGCTTTTCCATTATCAGAAAACTTCCCCAGAATCCTAACGCGTAATTTACAACGGAGCCCAACACATTTCCGGCAGTCGCCACTGTGATCGACAGAAACGGGTCATGGTTGTTCAGCAATAAAAAAATTAAAACAACCTCAGAACTGAAAGGAAGTATTGTTGCGGCCAGGAACGAAGCCATAAAAAGACCAATATAACCGTATTCTGCTAGAAAATCCATCTGCACAGATCTTTCTTAAAGGCTTATTACAGTGCTTTCGCATGCTAATTTGATCAATTCCATACCTGTTGCCATCTTTGCTCCTGGAATAAGATCAGCTTCTGTAATTTGCCTCGATTTTGCGCAAGGAGTACACACATAAATAGGGACACCGTATTCCTGTAGATAAGCGAGATGATCATCAGCGCTATCACCGGTAGCTGCCCTGACGTTGGTTATCATACCTTTTTTGGCAATATAAACCCCTTCATCAAGAAGAAAAACAACTGAATTTTTTCCTTCTTTATGAGCTACCATGGCAAAAAAAAGAGCGCGTGTTGTACGGTTGGGATTGTCGGTTCCACAGGACAGAACTATCAGCACATTGTTTGTCATAAGATTCATCCTTTTTCTGTAAAATTGTTAGTAAGCCATATCAGTTTTACTGCATCTGAGTAATAAGATCTTCCAAAATTTTATCTGCTTCGTCAGCCGGAACCTGACAAGTACCTACCTTTTTGTGACCACCTCCGCCGTATTTTAACATCAGTGCGCCAACATCAACATTTGAAGTTCTGTTTAAAATGCTATACCCGCAGTTCATAACAATATTCTGGCGCTGGAAGCCCCAAAGAACCTGTATGGAAATATTCTGTTCGGGATAAAGACTGTAAAGAACAAAACGGTTCCCTGTATATATTTCATTCTGATTCCTCAGATCTAATACAATTACGTTTCCTCTTACTGTTGCGTTGGATTTCACCATCTTCTTGAAAAGAGTATCCTGTTCAAAATAACGCTTTTTTCTTTCTCTGATATCCTCAATTTCCAGTATTTCATCAGCTTTTTTCAATCTGCAATAATCAATCATATCCATCATCAATTGATAATTACTTATTCTATAATCCTTGTATCTGCCTAA
>JAHJQU010000276.1 GCA_018819005.1 Pseudomonadota bacterium
ATCCGGGCAAAGATTGGCCGGTTTGACCCCAGCAGAGCATAAGGTTGCCGAACTGGTGGCCCAGGGCCAGTCCAATCTTGAAATTGCGTTCAATCTCAAGATCTCCGAACGAACGGTCAAAGCACATCTAACTTCCATCTACGAAAAGACGAAAACCGGCAGCAGGCTGAGCCTGGCGCTGCTGATCAACCGGGGGTGAATCTGGCCTCCTGCGCCAACTATCCTGGATTTTCTTGGCATATTATCCGTCTATCGTCTCATAATGCCCTGCCAACTTATATATTGATGTACTTCCCCCAAGTTCCTCCCCTTTAATATCTCAAGAGGGTTGAAAATACTGGGTGTTGCCCCCGTATAAGGTGGTGAGGTGCGCCCGGAGTAGGCATCCGGGTAAAACACCTCAAAACACTCCCCTGAGGGGGAAATATTGACTCCTTTACGAGGGACTTTTAAACCGATTTTAAGACAAATTGATAAATTTTACGTTTTCTTCTTACGGATATTTTTGAAAAATATTTAAAAATGTCATTATCCGGATTCTGTTAAGTTTTTCAAGGCTCTGTGTGTGTGAATTTTGTAAAGGATGCTGTCGAGATAATCGAAGATATTTTATGATGCATAAGAAAGGCCGACAGGTATCATTTGAGATTTCCGGACATAACTTCATTGAAGAATAGGCGGTCTTTCTCCGAAATTTCAATAAAACAGATTCCAATCCCTACCATCTTATTATCACCGTCTATTCCATACAGATCTGACCACATAACTTTTCCGGTAACTTCAAGAGCCCCGTGATTTACGGGTTTTATTCTTAAGGTATATGATGTTTCTAAGTGAAGAGGTTCGTCACAGACTATTCCTAATCCCTCGGCGCTGATGTTTGTCGTCTCGCCTTCAATTATCCCGCTGCTCATGATAATCGTAACAGGCCATTTGACATAGACCCTTTCTTTTCTCCGTCTGTTTCCCGGATAACTCAAGTTAATCCTCCTGCTGTTTAATAAATCATCAGAAAGTTTCGGCAAGCCAGCAATTATGTATTAAAATAATCAGGCAATGTCAAATATTAACACCTTCGCAAAAAGTTAAAAAACGCCTTTTTACCTGGCGGGAAATCCGCCGGAGGCGGACTCTCATGCCGCACATGAAAAGAGTAGTGAAGAACATCCTGTTTTTGCTGATAAGCGGAAGAAAGCGGCATCATTTTATCCCATGAACACAGAAATGACATCCTTTCTTGCATTGACATGCATTATAGTGACCTGGATAAGATCCTCGGGCTTCAGGTCAATCCCGCTTGAAGAAGGAAGTTCACATTCTATCATATACTCGGAAATAAGTATCTGGTAGCAGTTCCTCCTTTTACCAAGAACAATGGCTTCCTCTTTACGTCCTGTCTTTGATTCAAGATATTTCAGGAGCCAGTATCTGCTTCTTTTTGACTGAATGCCCGACACATTTGACATTGGCTGCTCGAGAAGGTGGAGCATGTTCTCTATTTCCTCAGGCAGATACGGCGTATCAAGACCATGTATTGCCCTTATCTGCCGCTGTGTTACAAGATCATAGTACTTCCGGATGGGTGAGGTAGCCGTAACATAGCAATCAAGCCCAAGTCCGGAATGGCGTTCCGGTTTCGAACCGAGCATGAATCTGCTCAGCAGCCGTCTCTGCATGTAATTCTGGAACAACGTGCCTTCTTCTCCCTTATAAAGACGGTCCCTCGGACCGGGCTGTGTCCTGAAAACGGCCGGAGTATTGTTTTCAGCAAGAAACCTCGCCATGAGCCAGTTCGCCATTATCATTATTTCGGATACCATCATGCGCCCCGGGCTTTCCCTGTTTATTCTGTTTACTGCTATTACCCCGTTTTCATCTATCCATATGTTAATATCCGGAAGTGATATATGAACAGCTCCTGAATCAATTCTTTTCTGGCGGAATTTTCTGGCCAGATCGCACAGAAGAACTATTCCCCTGTCATCGTCTGCAGCCGTGTTTGCGTCATAATATGTCATTTGATGCTTGACTCTTATCAGGCTTGGAACTATTTCATAATCAATGATTTCGGCCGAGGGTTTAAGGTTTGCCATTATGCTTATGCAGGGACGCAGATCTCCTTCTTTAAGGCTGCAGAGGTCTTCTGCAAGGGACGGTGGAAGCATCGGTATTTTGAGATCCGGCATGTAAATGGAGCTTCCCCTGGAAAGCGCCTCCCTGTCAATACAATTACCTTTCTTTATAAAATGGGCAACATCCGCAATATGAACTCCGAGACGGTAATGACCGCCCATATCTTCAATACTTATTGCATCGTCAAAGTCAAGGGTGGCCTGACCGTCTATAGTCATAACAGGAAGATCGCTAAGATCTCTTCTCTTATTTTCCGAAGAAAAAACAACAGGGGCAGAAAAAATCTCGTCGACCTTATCCGAAACAGCTTCGGGAAATGAAACCGGAATGGCAAGCCTGTGCAGTTCGATATTCTCATTCTCATTGAATACTCCGAGCCTCACAAGAAGCCTGAAAAGCCCGTCACTGGGATCAACACCGGCTTTTTCAAGAATAGCCTTCCCGATTTCATAGCCGGCGCTCTCTTTTCCAAACAAATAGTATGATTTCAATGTCTCGGCAAATTCCCTCGTTTCACTTATCGAAGGATTTGCGGCAGGAGGATTGACAATCGCATTTCTGACCCATTTGCCGGCTTCATCAATCAGCTTACTTATGCGTGCGGCTTCTTTTTCTCTCGCATCATTCTGTTCGACAATCTCTTCGGAATTCGGAAAGAACCTGTCATAATCAAACTTGAAATACATCCTGTTATTGAAAAAAGCCCTCACAACAGCAGATTCATGGTCACCGGTTGGGTTTTCCGGAAAACAAAAATGCGTCATCGTATTAAGGTCTATCCACTCGTGCTCCGAACCAAGCACTTCCCACAACTCCTTAATATCTATATTGTTTATCAGCGCGTTGCGCCTGCCGGAAATTTCCTTAAGTGTATCCACCATCTTGATCCTGCTCATTGAAGGGTCAAGATGCATTTTGCACTTGTGTGAGAGGCGGCTTGAGGAGAGGTTAACTTCCCGGTTTGTTTCTGTTAACACCTTAAGCCTGTGATTTTTTATTTCAAGAACCACAGCACACATTATTTTCTGTGAGTCAATAAACTCAACTATATTTCCTGATTCCATGATTTTATAATAACAAGCAGCCTCTTAAAAGTCAACGAAGTAGCATGACTTAAACTTGCATCTTGTATCGGATATCATGTATCCTTTATATTAGAATCATCTTCAAAAGAGTTGGTGATTCAATGAG
>JAHJQU010000277.1 GCA_018819005.1 Pseudomonadota bacterium
ATCCTTGCTGTATATTTCCTCTGCATGCGCCAAAAGCTGCTTCTTCCACTCTGTAATCTGGTTCGGATGAACTTGGTAACGCTCAGCAAGCTCAACGATCGTCTGGTCGCCCTTCTGGGCTTCCAGCGCCACCTTGGCCTTGAACGCCGGTGCATGATTCCGTCTTGGTCTTTTGCTCATATCCTGATCCTCCTGGGGTTCATTATAGAGCAACTTTCTCACTTATGCACCTGTCCTATTTTACCCGACCCTCTCTGCCCCCCCGGGGGTCAAAATAACATTTATATAATCCATAAGAGCACAATGTAACGTGTTTGATACCAACTAATTTCCTTCCTCGTTGTCAGTAAAAGCTCAATATTAAATAAAATGCTTGCTTTAAATTAGAAATCAATTGCAGGTTATACTGACCGAAAACTGAAATTTAGCATATTATACAGATCCATATAGATATTGTTGAGGTAATTCCGGGGATATAATGAAATTAAACATTGACACCAAAGAGATAGAGTAAATTGCAATATGTCCCCGGATTTTTTCATATAGAGAGGTATACCGATGTCGAAGTATATTAATAATGTAAGAGATGGCAAGTTGTCTCTTCAGGCTGTTAAAAGATTAATGCATCATGTTTCAAAACATTTAGAGGTTAGCGAAATTTCTGAAGACATTCTCAATTCCGGAAATAAAATTACTTATAATTTGACAGGCCTGCCAATCTACCTTGTCAAAGGGCATAAGAGCTGGTCAGGGATTGCTGTGTGCTTTCCAGGCAATAAAGAAGATCTTAAAACAGAAAAAATCGGAACACCGTATATTCGCTCTATTCTTTATCCGATTCTTGAACTCAGTAGACGTGTTAAGAAAAAGGAGCATGGTAGGTTTGAATGCATATATATCGTTGGAGAATACATTTCAGAAGTGCTTCTCCGCAAATTCAGATTACTAAAATCCCTTACGCCGAACATAATTGTCCTCACGAGAAACATGCTCGCCATTGCAGACCCAGTTACTACTATCAAATCTATCTGTCCCAGCAAAATAAATGAAGATTATGTTCAGAAATCATTATGTTGCAGATTGCTTGAACCAGGAGGGCTGTCAATCCCTACCCGTTCTGGTAACATCAATGTCGGATATATAAAACACGAAATGAAAACCCAGCGCGGTACTAAAGAGCCCGAAAAGTTGGACATACTCGGCTACGACAAAGATGACGGCTCCCTTATTGCGTTTGAAATTAAGGGGCCAACATGCAGTCGAGTTGAACTCGAAAATTTATTCCTGCAAGGGATTGAACACCAGGTTTGGGCCGAGGAAAACAAACGAGCAATTAAGCTTTTCTACGAGGGTCCGAGTGGATCAGTCATCAATACACGTAAGAGGGTCAGACTTCTTTTGGGATTTTTCGGGGACTCTGTACCAGAACTTTTTTATGATTTGAGAGAGCAGGCCGAGACAAAAGATCGAGATCTCAAAATTGACTTTGTTCGCTTTTCATTGGATATGTTTCACGAACTCTTCATTAGCCGGTTCCCTGAACCTGAATCAGTTTCCTGCTTAATGACTCCAAAACCCCAGCAGTGGAGCCTACGAGGTGATCCTTACTTGTGGGAAGAAATGAGCAATCATCTTGCAACGACCAAGATACCGGACTCAATAGATGGCTTAATCTCGATTATCGAAACAGCTTTTATCGATTTAACAGGCTACTCAATAACATCTGAAAACCATATATATCTTGAAAAATATTGCCACGGCGGAATGTCTAGCGGTCATATTGATCCGAAATTTTGGGTAAATACAATGATTCCGATTGTTACAGAGAGATGCCGGCGATTTTGGGCAAAGGTCGAAGACAGTGTAAATAAGCAAAGATAAATTATATGTCAGCTAAGGCAAGTGTGGGGCAGAGTTGGGGACGTTCATCAAAATATAAGTACAGTATGTAACCTAATTGAAATATTGACATATTCTCTAATAATAAAACACTATTTCGGTTCAAAATAATTGATTGACGCAGAGGAATAATAGGGGTCATTTTGATAGCCGCTTTTTAAGTATTTTATAAATCGAGTCCCTCCGGCCGACGCATATCACCCAAACGGTGATCTCTTTTTCTTCAACCTCATAAACCAGCCGATAGCCGGCTGATCTCAACTTGATTTTGTAATGATATTTATAGCCCCTTATCCTTGCGCTATCGATATGAGGATTTTCAAGACTGCGGATCAATTGTTCCTTGAACTGCTCTTTTATCTCCGGCCCCAGTTTGCGCCATTCTTTCAGGGCGCTCGGCAGAAACTTCAGCTTATAGGTCATCCAGGCTAACCTCAACAGCCTCTTTTTTTTCAGCTTTGCGATCCTCAATGATCCGGCCGAGTTCAATATCTTCCGCCAGATCAAGCAGTTTTTCATAGGTTTCTGACGGGATTATATAAGCGGTCGGTTTATTTCTATTGAGCAATGCAATCGTCTCACCGTGGGCATCGTTGATGAGTGCTTGAGGGTTTTTTTTCAGATCGGTGATACTGACCGTATACTCTGCATGGATTTTGGTAAGCATGATATAAACTCCTTTAAATGGTCTTTTAAATGTAACTATAATGGACCATTTAAATGAATTTGTCAAGCAGGTATGAACCGAAACCACCGTGGCGGACTTGCAGCGGGGAGATATAATTATAAAACCCGGATGCCCCTATTGCAAGGGTGGATTTGGGGCTCCATACTTCTGAAGTTTCTTAGATACCCTGTTAATTAAAGAACTTTCTCATTATTTAATTTTGCCTTCGGGAAGCTTTCCACCGCGCTTCGCCTC
>JAHJQU010000511.1 GCA_018819005.1 Pseudomonadota bacterium
GAATATTCTCTGAAATAATCTTTAACACCTTTGTTGTTATGAAATCTATTTGGTTTCCAAGATTTTTCAGAAGATAAAAAGATTTTTGTGCTTTACCTTTAGGTTCGAAATTAGCCATAATAGCCTCCAATTTTAAGCGTCTATATTATTTGACAGTAGCTGATTCTCCCACATCAAGCAGATAATATCTACCATCACGATTAATGGATGGCATATACCCCAGAGCTATCTTGCAGATTGGTTGTATTTGTACACGGGCCTTCGAACGAATAAATACCGATACTGATACTCATTACACACTCCTTATGTATTACAAGTTGCCCCGAAAGCATCCCTGCAGGCAGTTCGGAAATCTTCAGATAGTTTAAGATCGGAGAGGATCAGGTCATATTCTTCAGCAGTGAGGCGGTAGAGATGGGCGACGCGGGCGTCCAGGCTGGCTTCAAGGGAAAGAATATTTGAATGTTGATTGTCTTGGGTCGGTGATAGAATCTGACTGACTATCTCGGAAATTTTTTCGTTTTCAGGCGGTTCAGGAATCGGGAGCGGCGAAATATACATGGGTTTGAACTCGACAAAGCCGCCCTGGCGCTCGGCGGCACTATTAAAAACCAGGTAGTGACAGATTCGGGAATTCAAAATACCCAACAGGTAAAGGCTGTCTGAAACAATAAGTGGAGATGGCGCGTTCACATGAAAACCTGTATTTTCAAACGAGAACCCGGGTTCTGTCCCAAGATTTCCCCAAATAATCTTTGGTTGTTCAAATTCTTTCCAGTATGCAATATTATCCTGAATTTCGTACCATTTATAACTACCCGGTTTTCTGCCGCCCTGTATGCCAGGCATGAGCTTGTCTTTAAACTGAACCAAATAATCATGAATAGCAGGATATTTGTTGATTTCAATGCCATGCCGGGTAAAAATCAGCCAGAGATCCTGCGGTTCAATATGCCATCGTTTAATATCTCTGCCACGCAGCAGCGGCTTTAATACTTCAGCAGACGATGGATGCTCTGCAATAAGCCTGTCCCGTGTTGAGCGATCCACCACAAATGCTTCATTCAGCCCTGTTTTAATTCCATAGTAAATCCGTTCATTACAAAACTCTTTCAGCGTCTTACCAGCGCTGCGAAGCTTTTCAAGCAGACTGAGTTTAACAGGAGATCCAATATGCCATCCATCCGGCTTCAGCCTTTCTTGGGGAAGTTCAAAGCTCCGGGAGATAAAAACTTCCGGAAACTCGGCAATAGGCAAACCAGCGTCCCAGCTCAGAACCCGGACGCTATGATCCGGAACAGCAGCTACAATGCCCTGATGTTTTTCCTGAAAACGTTTGGATGCTCCGGTTATAGAGGCGATTGCAGCCTTTTGGGCAATGATTATGCTGGGATACGAAATAGCGGTAAATACGGGCGCATCGCCAAAATCAATTAATTGAAGGATGCGGGTTTTGGTTCTTAAAAAAGTCCTCAGTTTTTCGCCATAGTCGGAACGAAAATATTTATTGGATGTTATCAGGGTAAGTATGCCTTTCGATTTCAGCAAATTAATCCCCTGCTCAAAGAAATACACATACAGGTCTGATGTGCCGGTGTAACATGATTTATATTGCTCCTTCAGGTCTGGTTTCAGCTTTTTTATCAACTCGTGCCGCACATACGGCGGGTTGCCGATGACGATATCAAAGCCGTCTGTCAGGCCGAACATCCATTCAGGTTCAAAAAAAACCGCCGAATGAATCTGATCAAAAGGATTCCATTCAGCCAGTTGTTCCGATGCAACATCTCCAAAGCTGTTTTTCAGAGCGTCTTTCAAATCATCCCGCTTCTGTCTTTCTTCATCTTTTAAGTTCTTTTTTTGCGTGTATCTTCGGGCAAAAAAGATTTTCTTCCGTATCTGTTTCAATTGTTCTTTGATTTTAATGCCTGCCGGAGACGGCAACCCTCCCTCTTCTTTTCCGAGTTTTATGAGCGTGTTTGCTGCAACCAGCTTGGTTTCCAAATTGGGTAGTGAAATTACACCCCGGTTCGGTCTGGCATCATCCACCGTCTGCTCTGCCACAAGGGATATGAAAAACCGCAGCTTGCTGATCTGAACGGCAATCTGCTGGATATCCACACCAAAGATGCAGTTTTCTATTAAAAACAACTTACGGAGATAATCCAGTTCATGATGTTCATCTTCAAAGGACTGCCGGATGTATTCGATACGCTGCTCTGCGCTTTCAATAGCCTTGGCTCGTATTTCGTCATCAACCATCTGCTCGGCCAGATTCCGGTCGTTTTCAGCCTTGCGGAGCTGGGCTTCCTTCCATTTCCGGTTGCTGGGATCGAGTTTGGAAAGCAGGTTGACCATCCGATGCAAGACACCCATCGGGAATGCGCCCGACCCGCACGCCGGATCAAGAATCTTGCATTCGCTTATAAAACGGATCAGGTGATCCGTGTCCGATTCATTTTTATAAAAAGGATTATCTGTGGTGGTATAATCGAATAACTGCTCCAACTGATTGCGAATCTGGTCCTTATTTTTCTTATGCAGCTTTTTGATCTTAAAAGCGATCTTTGGCTGAATACGTTTTTTGTTTCCGAAAATATCGGTTTGCGACTCCGGGTTTGCCAGAACATCGTTTAAATGCCTCTCGCGCTCATCAATCACCCGGGTCTCCAGATAAGCCTTAAGGCTTTCATCCGCCATATAATCTACAATTTCGCGCGGAGTATAAAATGAACCGGTTTGTTTGCGCGCTGTTGTCTGTGTTTCCGGCGTGTAGCTGGCCAGAAGATTCTCAAACACCTTGCCCAGCAATTCAGGGTCGAGGGCAATTTCTTCCTCAAGCGGCGTGTTTTCCGTAATGGTGAATTTGTAGCTGCTCAGAATTTCGATGATTCCGGTAGCTTTTTCACGCGATTTCTTTTTGTCGCCGCCAAAATCGTCGCTGAAATCCAGATTATCAGCCTGACCGAAAAATAACATGTTCGGCACATCAGCCTGTTTTGAGGAAGTTTCAGAAAAACCGTCATACCGTTTTTCCGGATCATCACCGGTTTTCGGATAATCCAGGCATTCGAAAAGGCCGCCGTTCAAGAAGGGGATGGGCTCAAATAAACGGATTGCTTGCGTCGTATCCGTAAAATATTCGGCAAAGCGGTAAACCCTGTGATCCATATAATTTTCCGTAACTGCTTTCGGCCCCCGGTTTTTGGTGATAAATCTCCGGATGCCTGGTCTGTCACGGTTCATCTCTGTATTCAATGTGGCAAAAAACAGATTTTGCAAAATTGCCCGGTAATAGGTTGAACTGTCCGGGCTCTTCGGATCAAATGATTTTAAATTATTCACCAGCCGGTTTTTATTGAACAAATTATTTGGAATCAGGTTCTTTTCCCTGATAAACCAGATAAATATCAGGCGTGTCAACAGGCGGATAACGCTGGTGGATGCATGCGTTTTATCGTCGGTGGGATCTGAAGCTGGTTTCGGGAACCGGACAATTTGTACTGCCCACAAATACCAGTTGAACAACTCCCGGTAGAACTTTTCGTTCAATGCTTTGGTATCCAGCGTTTTCTGCCAGGCGTTATGGAGTTCGACAAAGTTGCTGAAGCCGCGTTTGCGCGAGAGCTCATCAAATGAAAGGTCAAACAGGATTTCGATATGCGCCCGGTGGGGATTTTCTATCCGAATGTCTTTGATGAGAGTAACTTTCTCAAGGACATCCTTGCTGTCATCTTTTTTATGCAGCCTCCGATTAATGACGGATAGTGTCAGGCAGCCGCCGGTCTTAAAAAGAATCGTTGCCGGCATGGGAAACAGGCGGTTTACCTCGCGGGTGATGCGACTCAGCTCGGTTCTTGAATATTGGTCCTTACGGAGTTCAATGGCAAAGAACAAATATGTTTCCATAATTGTCCGGTCTTCTTTGCCGTCTGGCAGTTTTGTTTTCACTTCCTTCTTGAAAAGAGTTTTGTCGAAATTCAATTCTTCGTTGGATAATTGAAAAAGCAGATCGATATATTTCCAGTCCTCATACAGGGCTTTCTCTTCATTGAATTTTGAATCAGCGCCAATGAACGATTCTTTAAAAGCTTCACGGCTCGGTTTATCCAGCGGCGACTGGCGTTCGGTGTTGTACCCAAGAGTTTTGAAAAGGTTGAGGGCGTTTTCGGTTAGGCTGCCCTTAGCAAATGCCTGAATGGATTCTCTGATATGTTGTCTGGTGACAGTTGACATAAATTATTTTACAGTTTTAAAACCACTAGGTTTACGGGGTTCTTTTTCCTGAATTATTAGTTGTTTTATTGCTTCAAAAATCAATCTGAATTTTTCATCGTGCTTTTCAAAACGATCATTGGTGACTTTTTCAAGCTCTTTTATTTTATTAACAAGTTCTTTATTACCCTGCAAAAGTTTTCTTATTTGCACAAAAGTGCGCATAACAGCGATGTTTACTTCTATGGCTCTTTTGCTTTTCAGCACACCGGAAAGCATAGCAACACCCTGTTCTGTGAAAGCAAAAGGCAAATATTTGCTGTGTTGTCCACGACCTTTCTTTAAGGTCACAATTTGTGATCTTAGAGCTTGCCCATTTGAGTTTACAGACTGTGACTTAAAATCATTGAATTCCTGAACAGTTAACTCAAACATAAAATCTTCAGGGAACCGGTCTATGTTTCTTTTTACAGCTTGTTTTAAAACTCTTGTTTCAACTCCGTAAAGAGAGGCCAGATGAAAGTCAAGCATGACCTTCTCTCCTCTGATAAGAAATATCTGTGAAGCAATATTTTCTTCTTTAATAATAAGTTTCATAGCTTTTTTGAATCAGCGAGCTGACCTCTTTTATTAACAGGTTCTAAAATAATACCGATCGCATACGTGGTTTCTATCAATCTATTTGAAGATAATGCAAAAACATTGCTGCCAGCCTGATACATAAAGGAGTCGAATTCGACCCCTTTTTCTATTTTATTACCAGCCAGGTAACCAGCTCAAAATTATTCATATCATTTATCTGTTTTGATTTCGGTATGAGCAGGGCTCCCCGGTCGGTAGTCAGCTTCTGGGCGCTGCGCTTTTTAAATACACGACAGATTTCGTCAATGGCCTGACGAAGCAGCTCGGTATATTTACCCATATCCTTTCCCTGATTTGTTTCGGCATTAAACATTCCGCAGAGTTCTTCAAAAGGCTCCTTCCTGCCCTGGCACATCAGGCGATAGATTTCCAGAATCTGCTTTGCGTTGGTGTAATTGAAACGGACTACGCCGTCTTCGCGGATGTAAACCAGGAAATAAGGCTGAAGCGGGTTTATCTCTTCATTGCCGCCGGTATCGCCTTTTTGTTTCAGGCAGTAAACCACACCCGGCTTTATTATCTCTTTTTCCGCCGCTGAAAATCGGTTCGATTCGAGATGATGTGAATTTGCGCTTGAAGGTGAAGGCACTACAGAATATAAGCCGAATGGAGCTTCCTGCAGTTTCTTCCTGTTGTTCTCCATGAAGTTCATCAGCTCAATTCTGAAATCATCAAGGGTAAAATCGGTAAGAGAGATACTTTCACTCATATCTTCCAGATCGAGCACCTCGTCTTTCAGTTTTTTCAACTGCCGGTTTCTGAACTTTAAATCTTCTTCAATCAGTTCTTCAATCTGAGCAGTGTTTAAGATATTGTCTTCCCCGGTTGCTGTGACATCCACCAGCGCCATACGTGCTTCAACACGCTCTTTCAGGTTGATGTAGTTGTCAAGGTCTTTTGTAGGCCAGAAATTTACAAGTTGAATCCGGGTGTTCCTGCTTCCTATTCTGTCGATACGCCCAAATCGCTGAATGATGCGGACAGGATTCCAGTGAATGTCATAATTGATGAGATAATCGCAATCCTGTAGGTTCTGTCCTTCGCTGATACAGTCTGTGGCAATAATAATATCAATTTCACCTTCCTGCGGCATCGATTTCATCTTTGCCCGGTTCTTTGCTATGGGCGAAAAGTTTGAAAGAATATTAGAATATTCGTTTCTCCCGAATGTGGTATGAGTGAAGCTTCCAGCTACAAGGGCAATGTTCAATCCAAGATCATTTTGAATCCAGCCTTTCAGGCACTGGTAAAGGTAGAGGGCGGTATCGGCAAAGGCCGTAAATACGATTATTTTTTTATTGTTTTCGTTAAGCGGCTGACC
>JAHJQU010000278.1 GCA_018819005.1 Pseudomonadota bacterium
GGAAAATATTTCTGTTCCGATTCCGGATAAAAGAAAAATTCCAAGCAGTATATATATGCTCGGCTTTACAAGAAATGAAAGCTCAACAGGAACAAGTACCAGGCGCTCCAATATTGTGAAGGTCACACGACGCATCGGTTCATCAGCCTTCATTCCGGCATCCAAAAATTTTTTTATGTCATTTGCGCGGACCGGTCCCCAGACAACCTTGAAACCGCTCCTTTTTTTCACATCTATTGCAGAAACACCCGTTGCTGAAAGCTGGGGCAGAATAAGTTCTCTGTGGCTTACTATTTTATCAATACCTGAAGCCTTTACCCATTTTATTACTTCCTCAGTCGAAAAAAGACCCTTTCCGGCCGCGCACCACACGTTTATTCCGCGTGTGTCAATTACAAGTATCCAGGCATCAACCGATGATAATTCCATGCGAAGAGCATCAAATGTCAGCTTATAATTTGCCGTAACAAGAACTGGTGAATCAGCAGCAGGTGTGCCTGTGCAATAAATTCCAGGCGCAATGCTGTATGAATTCCTGCCTATTCCAAATCTCGCCAGAACCGACATCGCATGATCAGCCATAGAAAGTTTTGTTCTGATTTTTGGAACAGGGCCCGCAGCCGTATCTATAAATTCTTCAACAAACCCGCATATTTCATATCCGGGACGGACAGACCTGCTGCATTCAGGTCCCGGCGGGGGGCCACAGCAGGCGGCCTCCTCCTTTTTGTTTTGCATAACAGGAGTGGACGCAAAAGGCTTCAGGTTTGACACACTGTCGAAAAACTCTTTTTCTTTTTTGTTGCCACAACAATTATTTTCCATATTTTTATCCCTTTAATTTCCTTTTATTAACTGTATTCCCAACAGGCTACAAACCGGCAACCCTTTTCTTGAAATCTTCAAGAACCTTCAAATCTATGCAATAACAGGTGCAAAGCCCCTCCACCTCACCCTTTATAAGTCCTGCTTCCTTCAGGCATTTGAGATGCTGGCTTACCGTTGACTGAGCAAGCGGAAGCATTTCAACTATCTGCCCGCATATGCATCGATTCTCCTTTTTCAGATATTTTAAAATTCTGACTCTGGCAGGATGGCCGAGCGCCTTGCATATCCGAGCAAAAGATTCCGTATCCATAATATCTTTATCATCAGGTGAAACAGAATCATCCGGTTTTTCATCCATCATAACCCCCCTCTATATCGTTAATTTACGATATACGATACAGGTGATTCGTGTCAAGCTTTTTTTGCCTTCTGCTTGCTTCCCTTCCCTTTTCCATGTGATAAATATAAATAATGCTGAAAAAATCCATGAACATATTATGAATGAAAAACTATTAATAATTCATCAGGGCGCAATTGGCGACATTGTCTCCATCTTTCCGGCGATAATAAGACTTAAGGAAAAATTCTGCCGGATTGACGCAATATGCAAAAAAAGCATCGGCGAATTGGCCTATTCCCTTAAGTTAATAGAAATATTCTATCCTGTTGAAGCAGCATTTTTTTCATCGGTATTTTCCGGCAAAGCGGATTCTCGCATCATAGATATTTTCCGGTCCTACGATGAAATAATTCTTTTTTCATATTCACAGGAGCTTGAAAGTATCATCAGCGGCATTGTTAACAGAAAAATATATCGCATACATCCGCGTCCCGATGCCTCTCTGGAAATTCATATATTAAATCATGTTTTAAATCGCCTTGCTGAAAACGGACTCATCCGGGATTCAAACCGGAATGCAGCCTGGCCTGAAAACGATTATTTTACGCGGCTTGCGGAACAAAAAAAGGCAACCCTCGTTCACGACCGCTTGAAAATATTGATACATCCGGGATCAGGAAGTGCAAGGAAAAACTGGAAGCCTTCCAATTTTATAAAAATATTTAAAAAGATCGAATCGCTCGGAATGAATCCGGAAATCATACTCGGACCCGCCGAACACAATCTTTATGAAATGTTCGTCAGGAGTCTTCCTGCAGGCAGTGAGGTTCACGTGCTCTCGGATCTTGGCGATCTTGTGACAATACTGTCATTATCGGCAGGATTTATCGGAAACGATTCCGGCATAAGCCACCTTGCGGCATTCACAGGCATACCGACTGTCGTAATATTCGGTCCCTCAAGTCCGAAAAGATGGAAACCCTTTGGACGATCGGTTGAGGTTCTCCGATCGGAAACCGATTGCAGTCCATGCTTCGAAACCGGAAAATCAGACTGCAAAGAGATGAAATGCCTTGAGGGGATAACGCCGGAAGTGGTAATAAACGCATTTTTAAAAATAAAGTAACTGTTCAGGAGCCTGGCTAGCCACGAACTTTATATCTTTACATGCTCAAGCAGAACATTTTGCTTAAGTGTGACTCTTGCGATTTTTGCAAACTGATCCGTTACATCCGATACAAAAATTCTTGTTTTTCCGTTTTTGCTCAACAGAGAATCAATATCGGGACGCTCTTTAAGAAATTTTTCCACTTTCCCTGCAACTCCTGTTGAAGAATCAATTATATTTATCCTTTTCCCGATTTTCCGCTGGATTACATGCTTTAACAGCGGATAATGTGTGCATCCCAGAATCAGTGTGTCAATCTGTCTTACTTTCAGGGGATGGAGGTATTTTTTTACTATCATCGCAGTTTCCGGCCTATCTATCCACCCTTCTTCAACCAGAGGAACAAGAAGAGGACATGCAACAGAATAGATCCTGGCGCCGGGATTTAAAGCCTTGATCTTTTTTTCATAAATGCCGCTTTTGACCGTTGCCCTTGTACCTATTACTCCGATAGCCATTTTTCGGGAAGACTCAAGGGCAAGCTCTGCTGCCGGAGTGATAACCTCGAATACAGGGGCATCAAATCTTTTTTCAATAATATCAAATGCAACGCTTGAAGCAGTGTTGCATGCCATGACAATTATCTTCGCCCCGTTGTTGAGCAAAAAAGTCGTATCCTGAACGGCATATTCTATAACCGTTTCGGGACTCTTGTTTCCGTAAGGCGTGCGTGCCGTATCACCGAAATATATTATATCATAGCCGGGAATCCTTTCCGTTATCTCCTTAACAACAGTCAGCCCACCGATTCCTGAATCAAAAATTCCAATCATTTTTATTAATCAACTTTGTTTTTTATATTGATTTATGATTTATGATCTCGTAAAAAATCCGAACCTGCACCACAAGGGCACGAAGAGTGCGCAGGGGAAAAACATATAATATTTTATAGCTTGGTGTACTTCCAGGTCTTCATGGTTTTCAAAAATTATATCTTAATCAAAGGAATGCCAGTGAATCATAACCATAATCCTCCGGGGCCAGCCATGAATCAGGATATATTCAGGCTCGGTCTTTCAGTCGAAACCATATCCATCTATCTTTTATGCTGCGGCTTTTCCGATAATGGAGCCGTCATATCCAGTAGAAATCTTCTCGGGGTATGGAACGGCACCAGAGAGGCTCTTTTAAATGGGATAAAAGAGCTGGAAAAGAAGAACATCCTTCTTAAAATAATATCCGGTGGAGAAGATAAAAATGTTTACAAGCTGACGGAAAATAAAAGCTGGAAACTATGACGGCTTCGTATAAAGTCATTCTGCTTTGTTGCGCTTCATCTTTCGTCATTACAGCGTACTATCATGTACGCTTCATTCCTCAAGATTCGCGCGCCTTGCATAATGAGCTTTCTACTTTGCCGTCTGAATTTAGATTTTTTACGAAACCGTCAAACTATGCTTAGGAGCCGTTACAAAATAACAATTCCTTTTCTTACCATTTTGTTACGGCTTACGGGTCATTATGCCGGTCAAGGCGTCTCAATGTTCCAGTTCTTTTTTAACGACGGCTTAGCCGCTTTTAGACAGCTCCAGCTCAACACACTTTCTTATAAGATTTGCAGGCACATCGGTACGAATGCCGGGGCACTGTCCGGCCATAACATACCAGTTATCCGTATCGGCTAGAACGCTTTTTATAAATGGCCATTGTCTGCACATGTGCGGCTTAACCGGATGAATCGTACATATTTTGTCCCAGAACACGCAATATCCATTCTTGCCCTGGGCAAGTACTGGTTTTCCGCCGGACATTTCACAATACTTCAAAATGAAGCTTTCATGATCGGCTTTAATATACCCGGCTATTGCTTCAATATCTTCCCTTGTTACGAAAGTCCCGCCGTAGCCCTTACAGCAATCGCCGCACATTGTACATTTGAATAAATCATCCGACTGAACCGTCTTAGACTGCATGCCTGGTCTCTATGGCCCTTCTCAATGTTACCTGATCCACATACTTAAGATCACCGCCTATCGGAACACCGGATGCTATACGGGTAATCTTGACCGAATATTTTAAGAGGCATTGAGCAATATAAGAAGCGGTTGCCTCACCCTCGACATTTGTGCCTGTTGCAATTATAATTTCTTTGATTTTACCTTCCTTAGTTCTTTCTATAAGTTCCCTGATCTTTATATTATCCGGCCCGACACCATTCATGGGGGATAAAACTCCCGAAAGTATATGGTAGAGTCCTTTAAAAGATCCGGATTTTTCTACAGCGACCATGTCTGCCGGCTGTTCAACCACGCACAGCAGGGAGGTGTTTCTGGATGGATCGCTGCAGATATGGCAGGTCTCTGTTTCGCTCAGTGCAGAACAGACGCTGCATATCCTCACCCTTTGTCTTATATCCAGTATGCAGGCAGCAAGCTGTTCGGCTTCTTTAAGCGGAGAACGCAGGATATGCATTGCAAGGCGTTCGGCAGTTTTTTCTCCGATACCGGGAAGCTTAGCGAGATTTTTTATCAGATTCAGAATAGACAGCGGGTAGTGCATAAAAACGCCTCAATTATTATCGGTCAGGAATTGTCGTATCAATAAAATTCACATAAGTCCCGGGATACTGATGCCTCCGGTTAATTTGCTCATCTCCTGGGAAACCATCTCCTGGGCTTTAGACAGAGCATCGTTAACGGCGGCAAGAATGAGGTCCTGAAGCATTTCCACGTCATTCGGATCAACAACCTCTTTTTCTATCTGTATGGAAACGATCTGCTGTTTACCGTTTGCCTGAACTTTAATCATGCCTCCTCCGGAAGCTGCTTCAACAGTTCTTAAAGCCAGCTCTTCCTGCAGCTTGACCATGCCGGCCTGGAGCTTCTGAGCCTGCTTCATCATATTACCGATTCCCTTCATCAAAATTCCTCCTATAAAATTTTTGCATCCAGCACCCTGCCCTGAAAAATTTCTACAGCATCAGTGACAAGGGGATTATTCAGCGCATCATTTATCAAGTGGCTCGATTCGGTTTTTTTTGTGGCTGTTTCACCTTCAGCTGTTTTCTTCTCTTCAAGAACAATTTCCATCTTTTTCCCAAATAA
>JAHJQU010000279.1 GCA_018819005.1 Pseudomonadota bacterium
GAAGTAATTAAAGAGACCCTTGTAAAACCGGGTGATAATATACTTTCTGTAAATCTCTCAATGGTAAGAAAACGGCTTATGGCAAATACGTGGATAGCTGAAGCCGAAGTAGTCAGAAAAATTCCTTCCGGTATCATTGTGAGAATAAAGGAACACAAACCTCTTGCCGTTCTGGATCTCGGAAAAGAATTTTTACTCAATGACCATGGAGATATTTTTAAAGAAAAAACAACGACGGATCCGGAGAACCTTCCTCTGGTAAAAGGCCTAAAATTTTCCGATTTGAGTTTAAGCGGCGCAAGAAGAAGCCCGTCGTTTAATGCAGTGATGACCGTACTTAAACTTGGCCGGAAACCCGAAAGCATTCTTCCCAATAGTTCGATTACCCTGATAAATGTGGATAGGGATATCGGACTTACGGTTTTTGCTTTCGATAAAACCATCAAGCTCGGATACAATAATTATCCCGATAAGTATGAAAGGCTGGAAAAAGTCTTTTACCATGCAAAAAATGGCCGGGACTTCTCTGATTTTGAAACTGTCGATCTTAATAATCTGGGCCGTATAGTTATCCGCCCTGCAGCTAATCCCGCTGAAGAGCCCGAAGAATATAAGAAGGAGGTATAAAATGCCGGTACGTGAGAACATAATTGTCGGCCTTGACATCGGAACAACAAAAATCTGTGCTGTGGTTGGTGAGCTGGCCGATAATGGAATAAACATAATCGGTATCGGCACTCATCCTTCGATAGGACTCAGGAAAGGCGTAGTTGTTAATATTGAATCGACTGTTGACTCCATTAAAAAAGCGGTTGAAGAGGCTGAACTTATGGCAGGATGTGAAATATCTTCCGTTTATGCCGGAATCGCAGGGGGCCATATTACCGGATTCAACAGCCGTGGTATTGTTGCCATCAAGGGTCCGGAGATAACCCAGCAGGATGTGGAGCATGTTATTGATGCCGCCAGAGCAGTAGCAATACCGATGGACCGCGAAGTAATACATGTTCTTCCTCAGGAATATATGGTTGACGACCAGGCCGGGATACAAAATCCCATAGGCATGTCCGGGGTCAGGCTTGAAGCAAAAATTCATATTGTAACAGGTGCTGTAACATCCGCTCACAACATAGTCAAATGTGCGAACCGTTCAGGTCTTGACGTATGCGACATAGTGCTCGAGGCCCTTGCTTCCGGAGAAGCAGTGCTGACCGAAGAAGAAAAGGAGCTTGGCACAGTGCTTCTTGATCTTGGAGGAGGTACGACGGATCTTGCAGTTTTTTCGGGGAAAAATATAAAACACACTTTTGTTCTTGCTCTCGGAGGGAATAATCTTACCAATGACATCGCGGTCGGATTACGCGCTCCGCTTCCTGAGGCGGAAAAAATCAAAATAAAATACGGGAGCTGTATCGCAAGGAATATACATAGCGATGAAATGATTGAAGTCCCGGGAATGGGAGGGCGCACACCGCGAAAACTCCCCCGCCAGATACTGGGTGAAATTCTTGAGCCCCGAATGGAAGAGATTTTCACGCTTATCAACAGAGAAATTTACAGGGCCGGACAGGAAAACTCAATACCGTCGGGTGTTGTTCTTACAGGAGGCTCAGCCCTGCTGACAGATGTGACAGAAATAGCGGAATCGGTTTTTAATCTTCCAACCCGTCTTGGAAAACCTATGGGAATCGGCGGCCTTGTGGACGTAGTTAACAACCCTATGTACGCAACAGGGGTTGGTCTTGTTTTATATGGAGCAAAAAACCAGACTCAGAAGAAATTCCGGATTCGCGACGGAAACATATTCAACAGAGTCACGAACAGAATGAAAAAATGGTTTAATGATGTGATATGAAAAACAGGGCGCGAGGGGCAGAATATCGTAATTCGATATTCGATATTCGATTTTTTAACACTAAAAATTAATAACTGGGACCGGAGTCTTAAACAATTATTTAATGGGGGGGTCAAACATGTTTACCATTGTAGAAAATGAAAACCAGGCAAAAATCAAGGTAGTCGGTGTCGGTGGCGCCGGAGGAAATGCCATTAACAACATGATTTCCTCGAATCTGGCGGGTGTCAAGTTCATTACGGTAAATACCGATGCCCAGGCTCTTGATAAATCGATGGCTTCGGTCAAAATGCAGATCGGCGAAAAACTTACCCAGGGACTTGGAGCAGGCGCCATGCCCCAAATTGGCCGGGATGCCGCATTTGAAACTGAAGAAACTATCAGAAAAGCCCTTGAAGGCAGTCACATGGTCTTTATAACCGCCGGTTTCGGC
>JAHJQU010000038.1 GCA_018819005.1 Pseudomonadota bacterium
ATGAATGAGTATTCATTCATGTATGTTTTAACATCATTTCAGGAGGTAATTATGAGTAGAAAGATAAGAACTGCCGCTGTTATTGGCTCCGGTGTTATGGGCGGAGGGATAGCCGCTATACTTGCCAGCGCGGGCGTTAAGACGTTATTGCTGGACATTGTTCCCTTCGATTTAACAAATGAACAGAAAAATGATCCGAAAGCTAAAAACAGAATTGTAAAGGCCGGCTTTGATTCTGTTCTGATGTCAAAACCTGCTCTTCTTATGCACGCAAAAGATGCTGCCCTTATTTCAATAGGCAATCTTGAAGACGATTTTGACAAGATTGCATCATGCGACTGGATTGTTGAAGTTGTTGTTGAAAATCTCAAGGTCAAGCAGGATCTTTTCAAGAGAATTGAAAAAGTCAGAAAACCCGGCACAATCGTTTCTTCAAATACTTCCGGTATTCCTTTAAAGTCAATGTCTGAAGGACTCAGCAAGGAGTTCAGGCAGCATTTCCTTGGCACACACTTCTTTAATCCCGTAAGATACATGAAGCTCCTTGAAATTATATCAGGCGAAGAAACACTCCTTGAAGTTTTAGAATTTATGAGTGATTTCGGCGAAAGAATTCTCGGGAAAGGTATTGTCATGGCAAAAGATACCCCCAATTTTGTCGGAAACAGAATAGGCGTTCAGGGAATGGTCAAGGCCATGCAGCTTATGGTCGAAGACGGTCTTACGATATCAGAAGTCGATGCTCTTTTCGGACCGGCGATGGGAAGGCCAAAGACAGCCATGTTCAAGACTTCGGATCTTGTCGGACTTGATACCATGGGACACGTCGCGAAAAACACCTACGACCTCGTGGTCAATGACGAGGTGAGAGAAAGCTTCGTTATCCCTGAATTTGTCAACAGGATGATTGAAAAGAAGCTTCTCGGGAAGAAGACAAAGGCCGGTTTCTATAAAACCGATCTGACTCCTGAATGGAAGAAGATCCGCAAGGTTATCAATCCTTCTACCTTTGAATATGAAGAATATGAAAAGCCCGCTTTCCCGTGCCTTGATGAAGCCAAAAAGGCAAAAACTCTTCCCGACAAGATCAAGTCTGTTGTTTACGGCGAAGATAAGGGCGCAAAGTTTGTATGGAAAGCGGTTGCAAACCAGCTTATCTATTCGGCTAACAGGATTCCGGAAATATCGGACACCATAATCGATATAGACAACTCCATGAAGTGGGGCTACAATTTTGAGATGGGGCCTTTCGAGACTTGGGACGCCATTGGTGTGCAAAGAGCCGTGGAAAAAATGGAAAAAGAAGGATTCAATGTGCCGGCAAAGGTCAAGGAGATGCTTGCCGCAGGAAACACTTCTTTTTACAGGACGGAAAAAGGCAAAGTTTATTACTACGATTTTAATACAAAAGACTACAAGGAATATGTCGTCAGCAAAAGCATAATATCTCTTGCCGCCCTCAAAGGAGACAACAAGCTTGTTAAGAGCTGCAAGTCGGCATCTCTTATAGATATCGGTGACGGGGTTTACTGCTGTGAATTCCATACAAAGATGAACGCGCTGAATACCGAGATCATCGAATTTATCCATGAATCTCTCGATTACGTCGATCAGAACGGAGCCGGCCTTGTTATCGGGAACCAGGCAGGCGGAATGCCCGGAGCCTTTTCGGCCGGTGCTGATCTTGTTCAGGTTGGAATGGCTGCCAAAGAGAAGAGATTTTCCGAGATCGAGACCATGATAGAGAGGCTTCATCTGGCGGTCCAGAGAGAGAAATATTCCCCCTTTCCGGTTGTGGCCGCTCCCTATGGCCTTGCTCTTGGCGGAGGTTGCGAAGTATGTCTCGGTGCGGACAGAATTGTTGCCCATGCAGAGCTTTACATGGGGCTTGTTGAAATCGGCGTCGGCCTGCTGCCTGCGGGCGGCGGATGTATGAACCTCTGGAAAAAGCTTATATCTTCTGTCCCCGAAGCGGTAACTGATGTTGATCTTGCAAAGTTCTTCGTTCCGGCATTTATGGCAATAGCAATGGCGAAGGTTTCAATGTCCGCTGCAGAAGCAAGGGCCAACGGCTTTCTGGGTCCCAAAGACAGGATAGTTTTCAACAGGGATTACCTTATTGGTGAAGCAAAGAAAGAAGTCTTAAAGATGCTGGATGAAGGTTATGCTCCTCCTGTTAAGAAGAAACTTAAGGTTTTCGGAGAAGCTGCACAGGGTATGATTAATGCTGAAATATTTAATATGCAGAATGCCAAGTTTGTAAGCGAATATGACGCATTCCTGGCAAAAAGGATAGCATTTGTCATAAGCGGCGGCGACGTCAGAACAAACAGTGAAATCGACGAAGAGGTCATTTTAAAGCTTGAAAGAACGGCTTTTGTTGATTTTCTTAAAGAGGAAAAGACGCTCGCAAGAATTGACCACATGCTTTCTACGGGCAAGCCCCTCAGGAATTAATTTGAAAAGAATTTTAAAACGATGATCTCGGAAAAAGTAATATTTCAGACGGCAAAGTAAAAAGCTCATTATGCAAGGCGCACGAATCTTGAGGAATGAAGCGTACATACTGGTACGCTGCAATGACGAAAGATGAAGTGCAACACAGCAGAATGACTTTTTAAGAAGCCGTCAAATCTCAAGGAGGAAACAACAATGAGAGATGCATATATAGTAACATCAGTAAGGACCCCCGGCTGCAGAAGGGCAAAAGGGGCTTATAAGGATACGAGGCCTGAAGATCTGCTGTCTTTTATTTTAAGCGCGGCTGTTGAGAAGACGCCTAATTTTGAAAAGAAAGACGTGGAAGACCTCATGATCGGATGCTCCTTTCCGGAGGCCGAGCAGGGACTAAATATAGGACGCATTGCCGCCCAGATAGCCGGTTTTCCGGATGAGGTTTCGGGCGCGACAGTGAACCGCTTCTGCTCATCGGGGCTTGAGGCTATCGCTCTTGCCTCTTTGCGTGTGATGTCGGGATGGTCGGATGTTGTAATCGGAGGCGGAATCGAATCGATGACATTTGTTCCGATGGGAGGAAATTTTCCAAGGCCTCATCCGGAGCATACAAAAAAACAGGCCGATCTTTACTGCTCGATGGGAATTACGGCGGAAAACGTGGCGAACCGGTATAATATTTCCCGCCAGGCTCAGGATGAATTTGCGTATAATTCGCAGATGAAGGCTTCCGCGGCATTGAGCAAAAAGCTTTTTAAAGAGATAGTTCCGACGCCTGCCGCAAAATTTGTTCTTCAAAAGGACGGGACATTTAAGAAAGAGACTTTCATAGTGGAAAATGATGACGGAATAAGGCCTGATACAACCATTGATGGCCTTGCCAAACTGAGACCCGCTTTTGCAGCAGGTGGTTCTGTCACTGCCGGAAATTCATCGCAAACAACAGACGGAGCAGCCGCAACAATCATAATGAGCGGAGACAGGGCAAAAGCTTTGGGAATAAAGCCTGTTGCAAAGCTTAAATGCTATACAACGGTCGGATGCCGCTCGGATGAGATGGGTGTCGGGCCGAAATACGCCATTCCGAAGCTTATGAAGCTTGCCGGAGTCGATCTTAAGGAAGTCGGCCTTTTTGAAATAAATGAGGCTTTTGCTTCGCAGGCTCTTTACTGTGTAAACGACCTCGGCATTGATATCGCCAAAGTAAACATCAACGGCGGAGCTATCGCCCTCGGCCATCCTCTCGGATGTACCGGAGCCAAGCTTTGCGCAACTCTTATTTCCAACATGAGGGAAAAAGGCGTAAAGTACGGAGTCGAATCGATGTGCATCGGCGGCGGTATGGGCGCCGCGGCCCTGTTTGAACTTTGTGAATAGAAAAGAATAAAAGGGTTCAAGGGTTTCCGCCATACTGATTGGCGGACCTTCGGCAGGATTCAAGGGTTCAAGCGAAAAAATTTAATACGATAAAAGAGGGGCTGCCTGAAATGGCAGCCCTTGTCATTTTATCCCTGTCACCTTCAGAAGAAGTTCCGCTTTATCTTCCCACTTTATATCAAAAAGCTTTTCTGTTTCTATTTTTACGCCGCCTGATTCGGCTGAAAAAAGTCCCGCTTCAATTATCTTTCTGTTTGCGCCGATGAACCCGGAAAGGGTCTTTCCTTCAATTATGATGCCACGGTTTAGAAATTCCGGGCCGAGTTCTTTTGATATGAGGTTGAAAAATTTTATTGTTACTTTTCCTTCGAATGAATCTTCGCTGGTTTCCGCAGGAACATGGGAGATTCCGCTTCGCATGGAGGCTAAGGTGCCGCCTCTTCTCATCGTTGCTCCTGCAAGGCCGGGCATTGCGGCGGAAAGAGAGATCGATGAACCGTCTTTTACTATTGCAGAATTAACATCGTCAACAGGCTTTCCATTCAGAAAAATTGTCTGGATTCTATTATCGAGATAGTCCTGTTCGATAAACATCCGGTTGCATAAGAACTCTTTAACACTGCAGCCGACCTTATCCTTTATGATGAAACCGTTTTCAAGAAGCTGGAAAAAGATAAAAATCCGGCCTGGCTCAAAGGATAACAGAAGAGAGGGAAAAGCTGAATTATTCATAGCGATATATTATTGAAACATAAATAAAAGGGAGACCTCCGAAAAGGTCTCCCTTTATGAAGATATTTTTACCAGTTGAAGACTTTGTCGAGATCCTCGTCCTTGACCGCAAATTTCACGTTATGCGGCGGGAGCGGCTCGTTTTTAAAGTAATCAGGAAGCCTGTCATGCTTTGAAGAAAATCCTGCCTTAAGATTGAATTCTCTTTCATTCTTCAACACTGATTTCCCCAGGGCAACCACATCATCACCGGTCATATCCTGGCCTATAAATCCGCCGATAAGATCCAGCAGGGCCTGGAAGGTATCCGGCTGGTCGAGAATCGCAAATGCGATGAAGAGGCACATTCCCGTGGAGTCTATTGCCGCGGTTGCGATCTGGAGATTCCTTGAAAGATCAATCTGCCCTTCAGGTTTCAGCGCGTCAACCTTGCCTCCAACACCGAGTATGTTTGCGGTAACTGCGTAACCTGCAGTGTGATCGGCGCCCATCGTAGAGGTTGCGTAAGTGACGCCCATGCCCTGAACAGCCCTTGGATCGTAAGCCGGCATCGATTGTCCTTTTACGACCGGAACTCTTTCAACGCCGAATACTTTGCCTGTAACCGCGGCGCCGTTTCCGAGAATACGGCCAAGGTGAGTTCCTTTCCCCACTTCCTTTAAAAGATTTATTGCAGCCTTTGCGTCTCCGAATTTTGCAAGGCCTGCATCCATTGCAACGGCAATTGTGGCGCCCATTTCAATTGTATCGAGTCCGTAATCGTCGTCGAGGCGGTCCATCATCGCGATTGCATCGAGGTCATCAATTCCGCAGTTTGCGCCATGAGCCCAGATAGTTTCATATTCAGGCTGTTTTGTTAAAAAATTACCATCCTTGTCGTTGTATATTCCGGAGCATCTGATAACACAGCCTTTATGGCAGCCGTGGGTTACGACTCCGCCGCGTGCTGTTTCAGTAGCTGCCAGAGTTTCGCCGCTGATTTTTGAAGCACCAGCAAAGCGCCCGGTTTTGAAATTGTTTGTCGGAAACCCGCCCGCTTCATTGATTACGTTTGTAAGAACATTAGTTCCATAAGCAGGAAGTCCTTCACCGGTGACAGGGTGTTTTTTAAGCCCCTGAACGAAATTCTTATTGGCTTCTTTGAATTTTTCGGGATTCTTCGGACTTCTGTTCGGCATTCCGGTGTCGTCTAACACAATGACTTTAACGCCTTTTGCTCCCATTACTGCTCCAACACCACCTCGTCCTGCATGGCGGGTAGGTCTTTGTTCCATATCTGTAAAAGCAACGGAGGCTGCTGCAAGTTTCATTTCTCCGGCAGGACCTATTGAAATGCAGGCGATCTTGTCTCCGTATTCTTTTTTCATCTTCTCAACAACATCATAGTTGCCGAGCATTTTAAGACTGTTATCGGCGGCTATCTTAACACCGTCCTTGTTTATGGAAACCTTATAAATTGTTTCGCTTTTCGGCGCTCCTTCAAGAACGATCGCCGCATACCCGAGTCGTCCCAGCACCTGAGCTCCCTGTCCGCCTGAATTCGCCTCTTTAATGCCGCCCGTGAGAGGGCTTTTACAACCTACTGATATCCGGCCCGACATTGCGGCAAGAGATCCGCTCAGGAGTCCCGGTGCAATTACAAGCTTGTTTTCCGCGCTGAGGGGATGACACAATGGAGGGACCTCTTTTGCGACTATGGCGGAAGTCATGGCTCTTCCTCCGAGGCCTGCATAATTGCCGAGTGAGCCGGTTGTAACTTTGGGGCCTCCGTCAGCGCCCATGTTAATTCTTAGAATCTTGTCCATAAACGACCTCCTTTGTTTTGGTTGAAAAGGTTTGATTTTTTATTTGATAAAGGCAGGATCTTACAGTAAATATAGACGGCTTCTCAAAAAGTCATTCTGCTGTGTTGCACTTCATCTTTCGTCATTCCAGCGTACCAGTATGTA
>JAHJQU010000280.1 GCA_018819005.1 Pseudomonadota bacterium
AAATTAGGTTTTATTGTTGATTTAAAGCGAGATACATAAATCAAGCGCCTGAGTGGCAGCGGCATCACACTGCAAACCTGATTTTTGAGGCAATGACCGCTTAAACGACTCCTCACCCAAAATCAATGTCGGAATTTGGGTCCTGCTCTTACATTGAGACCTTTGAAGAACATCCAATTTTGTCCAAGTACAAGAAAGGCGATAATATAGCGCTTACGCTTCACTTCGTGCAACCGCAAGAATACATTGAAGTATTTCGAGGATTGAAATTTGAGCCCGACACAGTAATCGGGCAAAAGGGGGTGTTGTGCAAAGGTCTTACATTGCCGCATTGAACCCATCTCTATATCTTGCAACTCCTCCTGAGTTCCGCATTAAGTTACTATCGAACACTGCAATCATGAACGCCTCATCCGGAACCCCTTCCCATTGGCTCTTAAGATTGTGCCTGGAAGCCGGTTCAAAACCGAATCGCGGATAGTATTTCGGATGTCCCAGAACAATGACAAACGGACAACCCTGCTCTTTCAGAATTTCGAGCCCTCTGTTTACAAGCATGGAGCCTATTCCCTGCCGCTGGCGATTTGGCATCACAGCCATCGGAGCCAACCCCATTCCCTGAAGTTTTCGCTCTGATTCTTCGATAACAACCGGGGTAAAGAGAATATGCCCCACTATGATTTTGCCATCCTCGGCTACCAGTGATATAAAATCAGTACGGGCTTGCCGCAGCTTATCAACAATGCCGGCTTCCACAGGCTGTTCAAATGCCTGTTCATTGAGACTGCGCACCTGCAAAATATCTTCCTGGTTTTCAATTCGTATGTTTATCATGGATTATCATATCGTCCGAATATTAATTTTTCGAAGCCAGCAAAGTTTCCTTGTTTCCCCGATTAATGCGTAAGACTCGGATGAGTTTTACCGGACTACCCTTTACGATCAATTCCCGTTCATCGCTTACAGCAGAATCGAGCAGCGCTTGAGCAAGAGGAGTATGTTCATTAATACAATTTAATTCTGGAATGCTCTTACTATCGACTATATTAACACTGCGACGATCTTCGGGTTTATCAGTAAAGCAGTATGTAACACGGTCGCCAACCTCTACATATAATTCCTCGTCTGAAATCGACAAAGACAGATCTATTTCGTCTACTGCTTCAGCAATTATCGTCTGATCAGCTTCCTCTGTTTCCTCAAATAATCTTTCTACATCATAGTCAGTGGTTGGCTCTGAACGAGCGACAACCCTGCGCTTTTCGAGAAAATCAAGCAGCCTTCCAGACTCATGGAGCGGATTATAGAACCAATCAGTGGACCAGACACGCCAAATACGGTCCTTCCAGCCTAAAGTTTCTAGGATAGCTTGGCGAATACGATCCCGGTCACGCGCTGAGTTGCTGGAGTGATAACTTGCACCATCACATTCCACAGCTGCCAAAAACTCACCGGGTCTGTCAGGATTTCGGACAGCAAGATCAATGAAAAAACCGGCAACGCCTAATTGAGGTACGACTTCGTATCCTTTGCTCTGCAACATTTCACCCACGGCAATCTCAAAGTCACTATCTGGTTCACGATCGGAAACACTTGCATTGGAATGTAGAATTCCTTTTTGGGCATACTCTATGTAATTCTTCAGTGCAACTGTGCCAGCTGGTGTTTTAGCGTCATTAATAATATCCTCCGGTAGCATCGATGTAAACAGTTCAACCTTCCTACGAGCACGGGTAAATAAAACATTCAGACGCCGCCATCCGTCAAGGCGGCTGATTGGCCCAAAATTTTGGCGTGGTTTATCTATTCCGGGGGCTTTCCCAAACGTTGTTGATATAAAGATTACATCTCGTTCGTCGCCCTGTACGTTCTCAAGATTCTTTATAAAAAACGGCCACCCTTTTTTCTCCCAGTCAGAGATGAATATTTGCGCTTCTTTAATATCTCGAAGCTTCTTGTCGAATATATCATCGATGAGATCTCGCTGGGTCTGATTGAGAGTAACAACGCCTAGAGATTCATCAGAATACTTTATCATATGTTCAATGGCGGCGTCCACAACACGAATTGCCTCCGGTATATTTTTGCGATCTTTATAAATCCCGTTTTTTATATACCGATAACGAAGCCCCAACCGGTTATTACGTTCAAAAGGCGAGGGGAAGACAACCAATTTTCCATTGTAAAAATGGTGATTCGAGAACGCAATAAGTGATTCATGCTGAGAGCGGTAATGCCACCGCAACGTACGAACCGGACTGAATATATGCTGACAGATATCGAGAATGCTATCCGATTCTATCACTGCTGGAACATCGACATCCTCGTCAACCTCTCCGGCATCAATCATACGTTCGAAGAAGCTGGTAGGAGGCAACTGCTTTTGGTCACCAACAACGACCAGTTGTTTCCCGCGAGCTATTGCACCTAAAGCTTCCTGAGGGCGAAGCTGAGAAGCTTCATCCATAACTACAATGTCAAACTCAACAGCGCCCTGCTCCAGATATTGGGCAACTGACATCGGGCCCATCATAAAGCAAGGTTTTAGTTCCTGAACAGCACGACCAGCCCGTTTCATCAATTGGCGAATTGAAACTCTAGATTTTGGGTGAGCCAGCATGCGGTTTATAAGTCGCATTTCAGTATAATCAGCTACTCTACCTCCAGAATTGCCATCGGATGTCTTCTTTATACGATCTATTTCATAGGCAAAGCTTTTGCCTGTCATATTAATGATTTCCTTGTCAAGAGCAGCAAACTCTGCCCGCTTCTTCTCATGCACGGTTCCAGAAAAATTTTGCAGTTCCGGGAGGTTCTTATAAATATTACTCCCGATGGATCTATAAACGACGAATTCAAAAACCGCACCTATTTTTGAATGCGGTAATATTTTCTTTTCAAGAGCTATCACAAAATCATCTAACCCATACTGCTTGCAGTAACTTCGTTCTGCGATATACTTTGCCCAAGGTAAAACAGCATCGATATTGCTGACAGAATCCTTAATCCTATTACAAAGCTTGCTGGCATAGATACCATTAATTTGTTTATGGCCAACTGAGATCCATTCGTCCCAGTTAAATGAACCGAACTTAGCAAGTTCACATATTTTGCATCTTACTTCACGTCCAAGGTCAGAAACCCGCTGCAATACCTCTTTCGCCCAGTAAAAATTCGAGATAGCGTCTTTCGATAGCAAGAGTTTATTAATAGTTGAATTGTGGATCGGTTTTACATTGATAATGGACTCTCCCCAGGTAAGAGTTTCGGCTAATGAATCCAAATCAGTATTAACGCCCTGAAAAAGGCCCTCAAGTATCTTTGTTGCAGCATTGTCTTTCGCGATTTCGGATATAAGGTCGTTTGCTTCCTTTCTGTCTTTAATCCCACCAATTATTTCTTTGGCACTTTTGCCGAACTTACCAGCTGGTTTCAGGAGTTGAACCAGTTGAACACCCGCATTTATTCGACGGGTTGCGGAAGAAATATATAATGGCCAATTCTGAATGGTATTATTCTCAGATAACGCAGACAGTTTTTCCAAATCGGCATCGAGATCCAGCTTTGACTGACAGAATGTTCGAATATCGGCGATTGTAGTTTCGTCATCGCCATACTCACTTGCAAATTGCGCCAATGTGTTAACAGCATCTGTAATTACCGAAATCTGAGAGATGTATTCACCCCAAAAAAGACATGGAATTTGAGCTATTCCCGGGAGCAGTGGTTCAACATCTTTACACAGGTCCATAACCCCCTTATTAAGAACATCAAAGTCGCTGCGGGCTGAAATAATTTCTATTTTCATATTAAGCAAATCAACAGTATGCTTAAGTGAAATATCCTGCTTGACATATCGATCCAGAAAATTCGATACGCCCTTCAGTTTTTCAGCTATCCGAAGAACTTTCTGATTGTATTCAGCCCAGACAGAGTGTGACAGGGGTAATTCTATTTGATTGAAGGTCGAACTGAGAAGTTGCTTTACTTCAGAAGCACACGTTTTGAATTCCGAGAAAACAATCTGCATTTTAGGATTCAAGGCAGTCATTTGATTAATCTTTCGTGATTCCATTGTGGACAGATCAATAGACTCGATGAGTCCGGGATGCTTTGTTATCTCGGCATGACTTTCTCTATACCAGGCATACAGGCTTCGAATCTTTGAAAAGTCTGTATCAACTCCTTTAAAGAGCTGCCCGAATATGTCCTTGAATTCGTTATTATCGATAAAAGAGGTTCGATGTTCTATCCAACTGACAATGTTGGAAACCAAAACTTCATACTCCGCTGCCTTATATTTTGTCTTTGTCCTACAAATATTCCTGAACAGCTTTTTTGCAGCACGCCACTCAACCTTGAAGATATTGAAAATGCTGTCACCGCGTCTAAACGCTCGAATTGCAGTCTTAAGTTCATTTACACTAGGCAATGTATCCAGATAGAATTTCTGAACAAGAAACTCTTGCTGAACTTTCTCAGAGGTATAAGCGTCTTCAGCGGCTTTCAAAAATTCGGGAAATAGAGGAAAATCGAAGGAGGGGCGCCGAAACTCCAGAAGATCTAAAGGAGCGGTGGATGCGATCTGACTCAGTGTAGCCATCTGACTTATCGACTTTTCTGTACCGTCAAAGGGCAATCCGAGGCGCTGAGCATAACTACCAATTTCGTCAAGAGCGCTGGCAATCCGGAAATGAAGTTCTCGTAATTTCTGATTACAGTTATTCAACTCCGCAATTGTGATTTCAGGCGAAAGGTATTCCGCGGCTTTCTGTGCTTTGGCAACGATTGTTGCGTCGACCAGCACCCCGGGTAAAATACCATCGATACTGTCCGAATCGCCTAATTTTACAATTGCCGATGGAGATCCATCAAAAATTATACCGTGACGAATTGCAATATTGCTGACTTGTTGAAAAGACTTCGTATTTCTATCTATTTTTTGAAAAAGTGTGCTTGTTCCGTTTTTGATGCTCTTAATCGGTTGATCCAGTATACTCGGTAGGGCGGCCGATTTGATTTTTGCGTCTAAAGCATAGAGTGTTGCAGATGTAATTGGCAAAAAGTTGAATGATTTCTTCAATTCAATACGTTCGAACTGGCATAAATTCTGTTTGGCTGTATGCACGGTTTCTTCGAGCATATTTATCGGGATACAAAACAAAGACGGGGCAAGCTCGTTAGAACAAACTGCTATAACAGGCGCAATGTTGTCATAATCCAACTCACAATCGTTAATCAGCACGGTGTCGGCTTTTTTATTAAACTCTCTTGCAAGTTCCACTTTACTGATGACTCCTTTTAAGAGCACTCTGTTACGATTCCCAAATGGGTCTTTACCGTCAAATAATCTGAACAGGAGGTTTCCTTTAAGATTAATGGGTGGATCTGGAAGAGATTGAAAGGCTTCGTTAAGGTTTGCAATGTAACGCAGAGTTGGCTCAATTTTATCACCCGTTTTGTTTTGGTACTCCAAAACCGATTCTATCAATCTCATAGTTAGTGATAAAGCGTCTGTAGATATACTTCTTATTGCCTCGCTGTCTCCCGGTATAAGAGGTCGAGGCGTAAAACCCCACCATGAATGAGTAGCATCAAATCCGCCGATAGATTCGTAATGCTGCCCAAGAGTATCTAATTTTGCCCGACGTAATTCAATGTCGTCAAAAGTCCACTTCAGAGCCTCTGGCAGAAACAGGTTCTGCACAGTGTTTGCCAATTCTCCGATAGCTTGCCGAAACTTCTCGTTTCGCCCAAATATCTCACATATTGTTAAATCGAGCTCGTTACCAAATCTGGTTGCCATCAATTCGGCATGCCGATTAAGATCTTTTTTTAAGCGTTTCAGAGTAGAGAGTTTATTTTGCAGTTGCTGTGGATTGAAGAAACGCTGTCCTATACGCTCCTGCAAGTCCTCAAGCAGCTTTTTCTTCTGGGTTTTATGGCTGTGAAGTTCAAGGCAAAAATAGCCAAGATTAGCCTGATTAAGGCGGTGCCGAACGACTTCCAAAGCGGCCTGTTTTTCTGAAACGAATAATATCTTCTTGCCGACTTTCAGACCTGCTGCGATGACATTTGTAATAGTCTGTGATTTGCCTGTACCCGGAGGTCCGTTGATAACCATGTTTTTTCCGGACAACACATCAATAATAGCGCTGTGTTGGGAAGAATCGGCATCGTAGATAAGTGGCAAGTCTCCCTGAGGATGATTGTCAATGTCATAATCATCGGGAGGCGATAAACTCTGTTCTTTTTCGGAACCGCCTGAAAATATCCACTTAAGCAGAGGATGTTCGACCAGGCTAGGCCACTTATTCGGATCGAGGTCATCCCATATGGCCATTTTGCTAAATGATAGAAATCCGAGCGTTAGCTGATATCTTACTTTCCAGTTCTTTTTATTAATAATTGCCTGCTGAATCTTAGTAAAATATTTTTCCGGATCATCGTCCTCCTCGAATTCAGGAAGTTGGAGCATGAAGTCTTCGCTCAGCTTTTTACGAAATGTTTGATTTTCATGTATATCTTCTCCCGAGTATGTTATAAAATATTTATAGGTCCGGGTAGTATGGTCGATATCCCTCTTTTCCAAAGTTACCGGCACTGCAAGCAATGGGGCCAGCATCGGTTTTTCAGAATCTTCGCTCTCATAAAACTCAATGAACCCAAAGATTAGATACAGCATATTGGTACCGGTTTCTTCTATGACCGTTCGCGCATCAGATTTTACTTTACGGCAGAGATTGTCAAGTTCAGCCGGATAATAGAGGGTTTGAAGTTTGGGCGTATGCTGATTGGTAATAGGACTACAGCAAGTTTCAGTAAACTCTGCATTTACATCAACTCCAATTGACTGAGCATAAGACTTAGCATCAGGACGTTTCAGATTGTAAGATTCAGGTGGCGGATCCGGAACATACTTTATAAGAAGAGATTTGTTATCGATAATCCGGCTGAACACCAAGTTCAGGTTCGGTTTGTCAACGAATTGGATGGAACGTCGCTTTGAGTGCGAATAATTCAGAAGACGATTGCGGGAAGATAGATCCAGAAGCCGGGATCGGAGTTTCTGAAGAGCTTGTTCAACGGACAGTTCTCCTCTGAAGATGTCACTGACAATCTTGTCTTTGATCTCGGATTCATAACGGCTACTATTTGGGTTGTTTAGCAAACAAAACCTCCTCTGCTAACCTTCGGCTCCACAACAACTCCCCCTGTCGCAGGAACTCTCACCATGTTATTTCTGTGCCATGCCCAACGCAACGTCAGCTCTCACCATCCGAGTGCTCGTCGCGGGCACGAGTTAGTGGTGGAGTGCTTTGTTGGGGCTTCTCTTTGTTTTCTTTGAGCAGTGATAATCCGAACCGGAGATCCTTTGGGCAGTACTGGGTGGCCCATTTCTGGACTTCGTCCATGATAGCCTTCAAGAAATCACCTCCGAAGAGCGCTTCCTCAGATTCGGAACTCGTAAGGTCTGTCAGGACTGAAAGGATCGAAGTCTCAACCTTGGCGTCTTGCTTGATTATCTGGACCGCTCGCCAGGGTTTGTCTTTTGAATTCGTCTCAATGAGGTCTCCATCCTTTGCATGTTGCAGGGGGAGATGAGCATACTCAAAGCCCGGCACGGAAATCCTATGGACGACCCTGACGCCCCGAGCGCGGATTGCTTGAATGGCCTCGTATATGACCTTGTTGGCCGTCCACGCTCCATTCGCGCTTCCATTCCTGCGAAGTGGCGTATCAGCATCATGCAGAATTGCGAAGGGGACACGGAATTCGCTCAATATGCGCATGATAAGCAGCATTGTGTGCTTGCCGCGAGCCCTGACCAGGACTGGCTTTCGGCTGAGGGGAAACTGGTCGGGATACTTGTTCATTAGCAGCTCGAATGCGGCGTACTCGGTGTCTCCCTCAACGAGTACGGGCAATTGACCGAAGAACATCTCGGCAAGACCAAGGTCAAAGCGGTTGAGTATTTTCAGGTTTTACTTGTCATCGGGCGAAAACGTCACGGCGTCGCTTCTGTATGTTTTCGGCGTTGGGTTTGCCTGACTTCGAGTTAGCCTAACTACCGTCGTGTGGTCATGGAGAGGATCGATGAAAAGCGGTGGGTGAGTGGCCAGCATCACCTGCCATGTGCGGTCTTCCGTCAAGTTGTAGAGGTAGCGGCTAGCGGCGCGTATCGCGTTGGGATGGAGTGCAATCTCAGGTTCATCTATCAGAAGCATGTAGCCGGGGAGCGTTAAATCTTGTGCTTGTTGCGCGAGCAACTCTTCTGGCTTGGCTTGTGAAAGTGCCGCAATCTGTTCCTCAATCCCGACGATCTCTGTAAGCTTCGCCTGCTTGGTCTCTTCCTTCTTTGCCTTTTCTGCCTCGCCTTGGAGTTTTTTTGCCCGCTTTTGAAGATCGGCAATGCCCTTCCTGTTCTGCTCAGCGATGTCGGCAACAGCCTTGAGGCGTGAACGTACTTGTAGCATCGTCCAGAACAGTGCCCTTTGTGAACCGGTTCCTTGCTGGGTCCAAGAGACTTCGTCGAGCCAATCCATGAACTTCAACTTCGAGTTCTTCAGGAGCATCTGTAGCGGATTGATCTCGACCTCGCCGATTCCTATATCGAAGTCCATCTTGAGGTCCGGAAATATGGCATTGTGAGAACGGTTGAGATCGGCTTTCAGCCCATCGAGTCGTCCACGTTCTTCATCGACCGGACTCCTTGCCAACATTCCGACCGCGGTGATTGACTTACGGAGATCCGATTCCGCGTCAGCCATCTGACTCTGAATCTTTTCTGCTATGGGCTGCAGCACTAGTGTCAGCAGCTGCTTGTGTTCAGCGTCTGGATCGTCGAGTGATCCGATTCGGAATGGTATTGGAAGACGGCTGTTGAACACCGTATCCAATCCGCTGGCCTTGTCGTCTGTTGAGTAATCATCCGTCTCTGGGTTCCATGTTGTACGGATCTTGACCCAGTTCGTTTCCTTGCTCCATTCCCACTTGCTACGAACAAGTCGGAGCGCGCCATCAGTGACTTTCCATTTTTCCGCGATATTTGCCATTCCTTCGGGAATGTGGACCCATATCTCCACAGCGGAGGGGGTATCACCAGCGCGGCGGCACAGGTCTTTTGCTGAATCGAAGCTCGCGGTGCCAAGCGCGAGTTCGTAGGCGCGCAGGATTGTGGATTTTCCCGTGTTGTTACCACCCACAAGGCACAGAACTTTGTCGAGAGAACCTCACACCCTTCCGGGCCGATACAGCCCAGATTGCGGATGAGCATCCTTACGAGTCGAGAAGTATCTGGCATGATCGTTCCTTTTGTACGTCGACCCAACAGTGTTTAGATTGATCCGCATAAGACGCGGAATTTCGGTTTCCGATCCGTATAACCCGCCGTTGCTATGGCGATGATAGTAGCGATATATCTAAAAATATTAGATTGTTGTGTCTTTTGGAATAATTTATCTCGGATATTGTAACCGCTTTCGGGCAAGCGGATATTAAGAGAAACTCTCTGTTTTACGGAATATTTTTTGACAGATGCTTTCGATCCGATCATTCTTATACCCGCAAAGAGTAAGGAAAAGAAATGGAAAGTTGCTATAAAAAACCATGTTTTGCTAATGCTGTGAAATACTTTTGAGCGACTCTGATAATTAATGTTGCCACACGCCTTGGTTCGCTGAAGACAAATTATTCCATTGCCTCGGCGAGTTTTATATCGCCCCTGATAAGCTCGTTAA
>JAHJQU010000281.1 GCA_018819005.1 Pseudomonadota bacterium
GCCAGGCCATCAGCCGGCATCATAACGCCGTTTTTGAGGAAATAATCGCTTCCCCATGGAAACATCTTGAATTCAAACAATAATCTCCCGTGCAGATCGGAAAGGGCATTAAGGCATTTAATGCCCTCTGTTATAACTTCTCCGCCGATTCCGTCCCCGGGAATAACCGCAATTTGATAAATGGTTTTCATATCTAATCCTTCTCTACGCCGTTACCGCTTTTCTTTTCCTGACCTGTTGTACAGCTAATATGATTCCTAAAAGCCCAAGTCCGATAAGATCCGTAATCCAGCCCGGCTTGATCAATGAAAGCGATGCAATTAATAAAATTCCTCTTTCCACCATCGTTGCGTGCCATAAAAAATATCCCTGAACAGCGCCGGACAATGCCGCGCATCCAATAATACCGGTTGCGACAGCCAAAGCTATTTCAGTTGGAGATCCTATCAATACCATGGCCGGACCAAATACAAACATGTATGGGATCAAAAATCCGGCTATTGCAAACCGCATTCCCTGCCAGCCCACGTCCCATGGCTTGGCATTTGCAATGGCCGCCGCGGCGAAAGAAGCCAGTGCGACCGGCGGGGTCAGGGCAGATAAGCAGGCAAAGTAAAAAATGAAAAGGTGTGCCGCGATGGGCGCAACCTTAAGCTGGATCAGCGCGGGTGCAAGGACCGACGCGGAAATGGCATAGGCGGCGGTAGTGGGCATGCCCATTCCCAGAATTACCGCGATCAGCATGGTAAAGATCAGTGCGATCAGAAGATTTCCGCCTGAATAATTGATAATGATCATCGCAAGCTTCATTCCCAAACCCGTCATTGTCAGTACACCGACAATAATACCGGCTGCCGCGCAGGTAGCGGCAATTTCAATGGAACCTCTTGCGCCCTGTGCAAGGGTTTTTACTATTTTAACAAGCCCCATGCGGGTTGATTTCTTAACCCAGCTTACGATAATAAGTGAAATGATTGCATAAATAGCTGACCGGTACGGTGATAACATCAGAACCATAAGAGAAAAAAGAAGCACCACTATCGGAACCAGCAGATAGCCCTGTTCTTTCATAAGTGTTGAGAAAACCGGCAGATCTTTCCTCGCCACACCCTTTAAATTCTTTGAAGCCGAATAAAAATCGATCATAAAATAGGCCGCGACATAGTAAAGAATCGCCGGAATAATGGCGGCCAGAGCGACGACAGAATAGGGCACTCCCATAATTTCAGCCATTAAAAACGCGCCTGCCCCCATGACCGGAGGCACAAGCTGACCTCCCGTGGAATTCATGGCCTCAACCGCGCCGGCTATTGAAGGACGGAATCCGCTAGCTTTCATCAATGGAATATTAAATACCCCGTCCACCACGACGTTGGCCACAGATGATCCTGACGCCGTTCCTATCAGAGCACTTGATACAATTGAGACCTTGGCCGGCCCTCCGCGAAATCCGCCTGCAATGGAGCGGGCGAAATCAACAAAAAATTTCCCGGCCCCGGACGACTCCACGAAAGCCCCGAACAGAACAAAGAGAAATATGTAATGCGCTGATGCAAGAATGGGCAGACTTAAAATCCCTTCGAGGCTGAATAAAAAAGTAATCAGACGATAAACCGAATATCCCTTGTGAAAAAAGAGCCCGGGCATATAATTTCCAAAAAGACCATACAGAATGAATAATCCTGATAATATGGCAAGAGGAGGGCCCGTGGTTCGCCGGGTCATTTCAAAGATGCCGATTACAAAAAGTAAGGAAAATATAAAATCCCAGTGAGTGGGCACAACACCCACCCGGTTTATCCAGTCTTCAAAATCCGAGAAGATATAGACGGCAGGCACTATTATCAGAAGCATGAACACGTAGTCGAGCCACTCAATCCGCTCCAAAGATGCTTTTTTCCATCCCGGGAGCCATGCAAAAACCAATACTCCTGCAAATACAACATGCATGGTTCTGAAATACCACGGATCAATGGCGCGAAAAGTTAATACATAAATATGAAACAGACTCATGGCGAGACTTACGATAAAAAAGGCGGTTTTCAGGGCGCCCTTCAGCTCCCGGCCTCCTGAAACCTCGATATCCTTTATCTTCATATCCGCAAGCTTTTTTTCGACTTCTTTTATATCGACAACTTGCACATCTTCCATTTTGATTTCTCCCGGTTTTAAAAAAAATGGCGCGGATTTCAGTGTCTGAAAAGCCGCGCCAATGATTCTTTAGCGCTATTTCATTATCAGCTTATCAGGGATTTTTATTCCGATTTCCCTGTAATACTTTACTGCCCCGGGATGAAGAGGAATGGGGCTGGTGAGGATCTTCTCGGCTTTTACATCCTTTGCAGATGCATGAGTTGCTATCAGTATATCCACATTTTCAAAAGTCTTTTTAACGACTTCATAAACAAAGTCGTCCGGCGTATCTTTGTGAACCGTCATGAAATTCCATATGGTAATTGTCGGAACATCATAATCCTTATTGCTTTTGTAGAATCCCTTTGGAATTGTATCTTCTGCAAAATACGGATATTTTTCTATGAATTTGCCTGCTTCTGCCTTGCTGATTGGAATAAGCGTTACGTCATGGGTTGTTTCAATCTCGGTAACTGTGACCCAGGGAAGCCCGACTGACTGGCAGTTTGCATCGAGCATTCCGTCCTTTAACTGAGAGTTCAAATCGGCAGAGCCGGCATTGACAATGCGGGCCGGTTTAACGCCTGCTGCCTCCAGAATTTTCGGCCAGTAGGTGGCAGGAGTCCCGCCGGTAGGTCCGACGCCCACGCTTTTGCCTTCAAGATCCTTCAGGCTTTTTATCCCTTTTTTGGTTTCGGCATACATTTGAAACCATGAGGGATACATTGGGAAAATAGCCCTGACATTCTGGTGTTTTTTACCTTTTGCCCAACCCTCACCGGTCCATCCTTCATAAACCGGAGCCGCAGTCACCATGGCAAAATCGAGGCTCTTTGCATCCACCAACTGGGTGTATGAACCGGGCCGCCTGTAACTTCAACATTGGCCTGCACTCCGAGTTTTTCAAAAAGCAGTTTGGCAAAGCCGCCACCCCAGATGAAATATGTTCCGCCAACCGGCGCAGCCCCGATAGTAACACCTTTCGGCCAGTTCGCCTTATCCGCTGCCATACCGGTGTTAACAGCAAAAACAATCATCCCCAGTATCGCAATAACAATTGCAACTTTTCGCATGATACTTTCCTCCTTGTTTTTTATTAATGTTAACAAACATCTATCAGTCTTTTAATGACTTCAGCATCCCAAAAATAAAAAATACCACTTCTTGTTTTATTCGCCGGCAACTTGCCTCAGGAAGCAGAAAATTTTGCCGGTATATGGTTTTATGAATCATATTTAGATGATGTTTATCATTTATGAAATGCAGTGTCAATCCGATGAATTCTGATTTTACTGTAAGACTTTTTCTTACATGTCAGCATTTTGGGTCATCTCCGGAAGAGCCGGTGATCCTGTCAGGGTTGAAGGAGTCAGGGATTCTGGGGTTCCGGCGAAAAAATTAAGTATAGCTTAAAATCCAAATAGTTATGGCTCTACGAGGCGGTTCTGAATGGCAAATCGTGACAGTTCGGCATTATTCCTCAGGTTCAGTTTTTTCAAAAGCCTGAATCTGTATGTATCGACTGTTTTTATGCTGATTCCGTATGCTGAGGCTATTTCACGGTTTGTGTGGCCCATGGCAAGGCGTCTTAAAACCTGAAGCTCTCTCGTTGAGAGCGAATCGAGGAGAGATTGCCCCCGTGATCCCCTCGCAACACGAAGGGCAAGAAGGTCTGTGGCTTCAGCCGAAAGGTACCGGCTGCCGGCATGCACCTTGCGTATCGCATTTACCAGTTGTTCGGGTGCCGACCTCTTCGTTATGTAACCCATTGCACCGGCTTCAATGGCTCTTATGACATATTGTTCTTCCTCGTGCATTGTCAAAATTATCACAGGCAGCTTCGGATAACCGGCGTGAAGCTGAGTTGTCACTTCCAATCCATCAAGACCGGGCATCGATATATCAATCACGGCAACATCCGGCAGTTCTTTCTGTACCTGCAATAATGCACCTTTCCCGTCCGCCGCTTCAGCAATTACCTCCATGTCACCGCTTTCTTCAACTATACGCCGTAATCCGGCTCTCACAATGCTGTGATCATCCGCTATAAGAACTTTAATCATTATAAACTCCTGCTTTGCTCATCTACCGGCACACTGAATAAAATTGCAGCCCCGTTTTCCATGGCAGATTGAACCCGAAGCATACCGCCAACAAGCCCGGCTCGCTCGCGCATCCCCGCTACCCCAAGACCTTCAGACTCTCCCAGTTCAGACATGCTGAAACCTTTACCATTATCAGAAACAATAAGCGTCAGTATGCCGTTCTCAAACCGCAAAATCACGTCAACTTTGCTCGCACCGGCATGCCTTGCCACGTTAGTCAGAGCTTCCTGGGTTATCCGGTAAGAAGCAGTAGCAATGGTCTCGCTTATTACGGGAATATTGTAATAATGCTCGAATATACATGTAATACCGGTGCGCCTTTCAAAATCAGAGGTATACCACTCAAGGGCATCAACAAGTCCCAGATCGTCAAGAACACCGGGGCGAAGACATATGGCCATGTTTCTAACATCCTGTATATTCTTATCAACCAGATCGCACATTGATAGAGCGCGCTGCGCCGCTTTTTTGTCGCTCTCTTTCAGTCTTTCGTACATCCAGACCGAATCCATTCTTAAGGCAGTCAGAACCTGGCCTAGTTCATCATGGAGCTCGCGCGCGATCGCATGCCGTTCATTCTCCTGGTTGGTTATTATGCTTCCGGAAAGGCGTCTCAGTTGATCCTGAGCCTTTTTCAGGGCTGTGATATCCGTTAATATGGCACAGATTCCGCTTGCAGAGCCTGTTTCATCGTATATCGGGAACTTGACTGAAAGATAAGTGTGAATTCCGTCTTCGTGCCTTATGTTTTCTGTGAACTGGCAGTCCTGTTTTGTCTCCATTACTCGCAAATCAGAAGTCCTGAAACAATCCGCTGTATCCTCAGGGAGTATTTCATAATCCGTTTTCCCTCTTATCTCTTCATTGCGGACCCCGAATAATTCCTCA